>JBBQDD010000225.1:0-4604 GCA_038319335.1 Sphingomonadales bacterium | reverse complement strand
CTGCACGCGGGCGCAGGCTTGCCTGGCCGTGATGCGCCACCGCAATCGCGCGGACCACCGACAGGCCAAGCCCGGAACCCCCGCTCACCCGCGCGCGCGGCAGCGGCGACATCGTTCAGCCCGCCGCCCACGCGCCGCAGCATGATTGCCCCCACGCCGAACGCGCCCAGCGCGGCGGTGATGGTGAAAATGAACAACGCGATATCGGAACGGGACTGAATATCCTGCTGCACCTTGCGCTGAAAATCGATCAGCGCGTGCAGCTGTTCGGGCTTTGGCATCCGGCCAGCCTCCAGCGCCTCACCCGCAGCGCGCGCGGCCGGCGGCAACAGGTTGGTGATGCGAACCTCTTCGTAAATGTCGTAAATCCGCGTTTCAGCGATGATGATCACCGCACAGATCAGCACAGACACTGCCAGCACCGTCGCCAGCTGAGTCGCCAGCCACCAGCGCCGGTGCAACCGTGCAAACCAGTTCATGCCGCTTCCAGCCGGTATCCGATGCCGCGCACCCCGGCGCACAGGCCCGCGGCACCTGCCGCCTCCAGCTTGCGGCGCAATTTGCTCATATGGCTGTCAACGGTGCGTTCCAGCGCATCCCCCTCTGGCAGGCACGCATCAAGCAAAGCGGCGCGGGTGAACACGCGCGACGGGCTGCGCGCCAGATGCGCCAGCAGCCGATATTCGGTCAGCGTCAGATCAAGCGTGACGGGGGCATCCGCCCCGATCACCCGGGCGACATAGCTTTCCGGATCAACCTCAATCGGGCCCCAGCGGATCGTGCGGTCGCCCGCGCCAATCCCTGCGGCTGCCCCGCGCACGCGGCGCAGCACCGCCTTCACCCGCGCCACCACCTCCAGCGGATTGAACGGCTTGATCACATAATCATCGGCCCCCACGCTCAGCGCGAGCAGCTTGTCGAGATCTTCGGCACGCGCAGTGACCATGATCACCGGGGTGCCGCCGCGCCGCCGGATTTCGCCCAGCACCGCCACCCCGTCCATCCGGGGCATCTGCACATCAAGCAGCACCAGATCAGGCCGCAGCGTCTGATGATGCATCAGCGCCACCTCTCCATCTGCCGCCGTGACGGTGCGAAATCCCTCGCGGTCGAGATAGGCGGTCAGGATCTGCGCGATATCGGCATCATCCTCGGCGATCAGGATCAAGGCATTGTCGATCAGGGGTGAACGGGGGGCGTCAGTCATCGCGAGTCCTTTGGCGGTGGGCGCATCATGCGCACTGGCGCGGCAATCTCCAGTCCCCGGCATGCGATTGGATGGGGCGACTGTGGAGATTGTGTGGAGCGGCACGCGACGTCAGGCGATGTCAGGCGATGTCAGGCCACGTCAGGCGGGGTCAGGCGGGGTCAGGTTGCGGCAATCCCCGCCAGCGCCGCATCCCAGGCTGCTACCTCGTCATCGAAACGCTCGATCACGGTCAGGTTGCGCGTTGCGCCCGTCGCCAGATCGATCTCGATCGATCCGCGCCATTCAAAGGTGGCATTGCCCGACAGCGTGACCATGCCGTCCGCCGATGCCGATGCCCGCACCATGCCGCCGCGATTATAGACCGTCAGCGGCACGTCATAGCCGATCCGCCCGGTCAGGCAGGCGGCAAAGGTGGCGGCGGCCATCGCGCTGCCGCAGCTGTTGGTCAGGCCGACGCCGCGTTCAAAGGTGCGGACGTACAGGTCGGGGCCGCGCTGCTCGACGAACGATATATTGGCGCGGTTGGGCAGCCAGTCCGGCGCCGCTTCGCACACCGCCCCCAGCGCGCTCAGCTCGGCATCGTCGATCCGGTCGACAAAGCTGATCAGGTGCGGGTTGGGCATCGCGATCGCGGTGAACAGGCGCTCGCTCGGCAGGTCGGGCACGCGCGCATCCACCAGCCGGGTAACGCCCGCCAGCGGCCAGCGCGCCGCATCCAGATCAGCCGGCCCCGCCGTCTCGCGCACCGTGAACACGCCCGGGGCGATGGGCGCATCCCGCGCCACCACCGCGCTGCTCGTCTTCAACTGCACCGTCGCCCGCTCAACCCCCAACGCCCCAAACCCCGCCCGCGCGACACATCGCAAGCCGTTCAAACACGTCTCGGCTTCCGAGCCATCAGCATTATACATCGCCATGGCAAACCCAGCAGCCTTAACCGCCTGATTTAACAGCAATAATCCGTCACTGCCTACCGGCCCAGTCCGATCGGACAGTGCCCGGGCGATCACCGCCCATTGCGCATCGGTAAGCGTCATCGCCCGCGCATCGATCAGCGGAAAATCATTGCCCGATCCGTGGCATTTGATGAAATCAATCTGCATCGCCGGTCATATAGGGTGGTAATCACCAAAAGTCCGCCCCCGCGCTTTGCCCATCACTTGGGGGCAGGCGGCAGGAAATGGTACGCGCACAGCTTGTTGCCATCCAGATCGCGGAAATAGGCGAAATAGGCAGGCGAATCATCACCACCGCGCGGGCCGGGATCACCCTCGTTTGTCGCGCCGAGTTCCAGCGCCTTGGCGTGGAAAGCGGCCACCGCCTCGCGGCTTTCCAGCCCGAAACCACCCAGCGTGCCATTGCCGATCGTCGCTTCATTGCCATCATATGGCCCCAGCACGCCGAACAGGCTCTTGCCCGGCCGCCCGTATAACCGCCCGCCGCTGGGGTGGTTGAAAAACGTCTTCATCCCGATCGTTTCAAGCAGCGGATCGTAAAAAGCCTTTGCGGCTTCCAGGTTGTTCGAACCGACAGTGGCATAGTTCAGCATGGCAATTCCCCTTTGGAATCGAAATCAGGATCAGGCGAGCGATTCGGCGAGCGCCTTTTCGGCGGCAACGATCGGCGTAAAGCTTGGTCGCGCCAGGATGGCGAGCACATAGGCCGCCGTTTTGGGCCAGCGCGCCGGATCGATCACCAGATTGGCGTGATCCAGGTTCACAAACGGGCTGCAAACCGAAATGTCGGCCAGCGTAATTCGATCTTCCACCAGAAAGCCGCTCGCCGGGATTACCCCTTCCAGATAATCGAGCAGCGGCGGTAATTCGACATCGGCGGCGTTGGCGGCAATCGCCTCGTCAAACGGGCGCTTCAGCAGCTTTGGCAGCAGGAACCGGTGGGAAAAGATCTTGGCGGCGACCGCAAAGAAGATCGAGTCGGCGAATTCTTCGTACCAGATGGTGCGGGCATGGGCGATCGGCGTGGTGGGAATCATGTTGGCAGCGGGGAATTTGGCTTCGAGATAGGCGCAGATTGCGGTCGAATCCGAAATGCAGAAATCCTGGCCGTTATCGGCACCGGGATCGCGAAAGCCCGGGATTTTGCCGAATGGGCTGGCTTCTGCAAAATGCGGTCCGCCGCGACCCAGCCCGGCGGGCTCCAGCGTCAGCGTCAGCCCCTTTTCCGCGGCAAATGCCATGACCTTGCGGACAAACGGTGAAATGGTTGAACCATAAACGATCACGGCTGCTCTCCTCGACGGGTTATCTCTTGTTGCACTGGGCTTATCGGTTTCAGTTGCAGATCGCGACTGTTTTTGCGTGGCATTGATCGGTTATCCCAGCCGATAGTGCGCCGCGATCCGGTCAAGCGCCATGCACAGCACCAGCTTGCCCGCCCGCGCGGGCCAGCCCAGCGCCTTTTCCGCCATCGGCAGCCCCTCGCCAGCGCACACCACGCGCCACAGCACGTCGCTCAGGCCCGGTCCGGCCGCCGCAATCGCTGCATCGAACCGGCGTTTGGCGCTCAGCTGCGCCAGCGTGGGAACATCGGCGGTGGCCGCCCCCCGCCTGCCCTTTGCCACCGGCGATGGTTCCCACCGCATGGTCACGCGGGGGCCAAGCGAGGCCATTTCGTAATCCGCCCGCAATCGCTCCCCCGCCTCCACTTGCCGCGCATTCACCCGCCCGCGTGCCGCCAGCCATGCCAGCGGCGATTCGGCCAAGTTCACCGTTACGCTGCGCCCCCGCCGCGCCCGCCCGGCCGGGGCGCGCGCCACCACGCCGAACTGATCGATCTCGCGCTCCACCAATTGCCGCATCATCCGCCTCTCATTGCCGCCGAGTCGTAAAACACTTGCCACAAAGGACGGTTTGTAGGAAAGTGAATAACCAATCTGGTTATCATTTATTGATCACGAAGCGAGGACCGCCATGATCACCGCCATTCGCGAAGTCCGCCGTGCCAAGCGCATGACATTGGAAGACGTTGCCCGCGCCTGCGTGCCGCCCACCACCGCGCAAACGATCGGCCGGCTTGAGACCGGCACCCGCACCGTATCGGTGGGCTGGCTTAACCGCATCGCCGATGCGCTTGGCGTCACCGCCGCCGATCTGGTGGCCTTGCCCGATCGCCCGGACATTGCCGTTGCCGCGATTCTCGATGCGCACGGCGCGCACGCCCCCCGCCACCCGACGGTGCTGGCCCCATTGGCGGCTGCCCCGGCGATGATCGGCATCACCGTCAGCGCCAGCCTGGGTGATTACCGGGCGGGGGACGAAATCTGGTGTGACACGCTCGATCCGGCCCGATTCGGCCAGGCAATCAACCGCGACGTGCTGGTGCCCCGCGCCGCCGGGCGATTTCTGTTCGGGCGGCTGATCGGCCGGGAACCGCC
>JBBQDD010000224.1:0-4615 GCA_038319335.1 Sphingomonadales bacterium | reverse complement strand
GGGATCATGGGGTAATTATGGCAATGGCCCCGATGTCCGGCGCGCGGCGCTCCACGATTGAAACTGCCGCGCTTGATCGCACCAGGCGGCGGCTGGCGCAGTTCTTCATGGCCAATCATGCGCTGTCGCCCGAAGACGCGATCCAGTTCAGCACGACGACCGACGCCGATGAAAAAGTGTTCGCGCGGATGATTCGCACCGGCATGGTCCGCGATGCGGGGCGCAACCGCTATTTCCTCGATCTGCCCGCCTACCACGCCCATATCAACCGCAGGCAGCGGCTGAATGCGGTGATCACCATCGTGCTGGCAGTTGCGATTGCGGTGCTGGCGACCCGGTTTTACGTTTAGGGTCGAACCCTAAATCTGGCCCTAAATCTGGTCGTCATCCCGGCGCAGGCCGGGATCCAGCGCCGCCGCTCCCTCCTCAGCCCGCCGTAAATGTCAGCCCGGCCTTGTCGATCAACCGCTGGCGAAGCGGGTCACCCATGATTGCGCCGGGGGTCCAGATGCCGCCCTTGGCGTCCGCGACATCGTGCACCAGGCACAGCGCGCTCTCGGCGATCATCTTGCTGGTGGACCCGTAGCCGGGATCACGATCGCCCGTCACCACCGCGTCAATGCGCCGGCCGTCCGCCATTTCGCCGATGAACAGCACGTCGTAATGCCCGGCGTCGCGTTCTTCCTTCGACGGGCCTTCGCCGGGCTTGGGGCCCTTGTCGCCTGCAAACGGGTTCATCTTGGCCAGTGCCTCCGCAGCGGCCTTGCCCATCTCGCCCAGCCCCGCGACGACCATTTCGTCATACACAAAATCGGCGCCATAGGCCTGGCCGAGCAGGAAGTTGGTGCGGTGCACATTCTTCGTGTTGATTGCCGCCATCACGAACGGCGCGACCCAGCTGTCGATCGCCTTGTCATATTCGGGCAGCAGGCCCTTGGGCTGGCTTGGCCCCTTGAAGCCTGGCGTCAGCGCGAATGGATCGGTCAGCACGCCGATCAGCATAGGGTTGCGCGCAGCCGCCGCCATCGTCGCCTTCAGGCTGGCAGCGGTGCCGCCGGAAAACGTGCCCTTCATCGCGCGCACCCGGCATTTGACGCGTGGCGCGGGTATGCCGAACGCCGCTTTTGCCGCTTCCTGCAGCGTCAGCACGCCCAAATCGAACGGAATCGAATCAAATCCGCACGAAAACACGATCCGCGCGCCGGTTTTTACGGCTGTTTCGTGGTGCGCGGCGATCATTTCATTCATCCAGCCGGGCTCACCGCACAGATCGACATAGGCCGTGCCGGTTTCAGCGCATGCAGCGACCAGATCGCTGCCATAAAGCTGATAGGGTCCGACGGTGGTCAGTATCACCGTGGCACGCGTGCACATCGCGCGGATGCTCGCGGGATCATCAGCATCTGCGGTCACCAGCGGTGTATCGGAGGGTGCGCCGATCAGATCGCGCACTTCCTCCAGCTTGGTGAGCGAGCGCCCGGCCATCGCCCATTTGGGCTTGTCGGCACCGGGATAGGCCTGTGCGAGATATTCAGCGACCAGGCGGCCGGTATAGCCGGTTGCACCATAAACGATGACGTCGAATTCGCGTTGCATTTTCTGCGCCCCTCCCGCTTGCGGGAGGGGCCGGGGGTGGGCCTATCCTGCGCGGAAACCTTATCTTGCCCACCACTAACCCCTCCCGCAAGCGGGAGGGGAAAATTACGCCGCCTGGCTGAACTGCAGGCTCGCCAGCCGCGCATAAAGCCCGTTCTGGCCGATCAATTGGCTGTGCGTACCCGTTTCCACGATCCGACCCTCGTCCATCACGATGATCCGCGATGCGGACCGCACCGTGGCGAGGCGGTGGGCGATGACCAGCGTGGTGCGATCTTCCATCAGCCGGTCGAGCGCCTGTTGCACGAGCCGTTCGCTTTCGGCGTCAAGCGCGCTCGTCGCCTCGTCAAGCAGCAGGATCGGCGCATTGCGGAGCAGCGCGCGCGCAATCGCGACCCGCTGGCGCTGCCCGCCGGACAGGCGCGCGCCGCCTTCACCCAGGAAAGTATCCAGCCCCTCTGGCAGCTTGCGCAGGAATTCAGCCGCATTGGCTGCCTCTGCCGCAGCCCACAGCGCATCGTCGCTGGCGGACCAATCCCCATAGCGCAGATTGTCGCGCGCGCTGGCGCCGAATATCACCGTATCCTGCGGCACCATGGCGATCCGCTTGCGGATTTCGGCGGGGTCGGCGCTGGGCAAGCCAACGCCGTCGATCCGGATCATCCCTGAATCGGGATCGTAGAAGCGCTGGATGAGCTGGAACAACGTCGATTTGCCCGCGCCCGATGGCCCCACGACCGCCACGGTTTCGCCAGGGGCAACGGTGAGCGAGAAATTGTCGAGCGCCGCCACCTCCTGCCGGGTGGGGTAGCGGAAGGTGACATTGTCGAACGACACCCCGCCCAGCGGCGGCACTGGCAGCGCGACCGGGTGCTGCGGTGCGCGAATCTCCGGCTCCTCCGCCAGCAATTCGTTGAGTCTGGCAGCGGCCCCCGATGCGCGCAGCAGATCGCCATATACTTCCGTCAGCGCGCCGAACGATCCGGCGACGAACCCACCGGTCAGGACGAATGCGGTGATGGAGCCCCCCGTCAGCGAGCCATTGGCAACGTCGCGCACGGCATCCCACATGATCAGCACGATCGCGCCGAACAACAGGCCGATTACCGCCGCCGTCATGATCGCGCGCAGGCGAAACCGGTTCTTGGCAGTGGAAAAGCTGCGCTCAACGGCGTTTTCGAACCGGTCGCCCTCGCGCTGTTCCTGCCCGAAAGCCTGCACGATCTTCATCGCGCCAAGCGTTTCAACCGCAATCGACCCGATATCGGCGACCCGGTCCTGGCTGGTGCGCGAATATTGGCGCACCCGGCGGCCCAGAAACACGATCGGCAGGATGACGACCGGAATGCCGATCAGCAGCGACGCGGCCAGTTTTGGTGCCAGCGCGAACAGATAGATCACGCCGCCAACGCCGATCACCGCATTGCGCAGCGCGACCGAAACGGTGGTGCCAACGATCTGTTCGATGATGGCGGTATCCGCCGTCAGCCGCGATGCGATTTCGGAAGGGCGATTTTCTTCAAACCATTTCGGGTCGAGCCGCAGCAAATTGCGGTGCACCGCCACGCGCACATCAGCCACGGTGCGCTCACCGAGCCATGATACGAAGTAAAACCGCACCGCGGTGGACAGTGCGAGCACCAGCACCACCACGCCAAGTCCCTGGAAATACGGCGCGATCGACGCGGAATCGCCTTTTCCGCTGAACCCGTTATCGACGACAAGCTTGAACGTGGCCGGAATATACAGCGTCGCACCAGCAGCAAACACCAGTGCGATCACTGCAATGGCGATTTGTAGCGGGTATTTGGAGGCAAAACCCCACACCATCACCAGGCTGGAGAGTTTGCGGCGGGGTTCTGGGCCAGCGGCGGGGGCTGCGACAGGGGCTGCAGCGGGGGCGGGCGTCGGTGTGGATGCTTCCATGATCGCTGGCCTCTAGCAGGCGCAACCGCCGCCCTCAACGGCAATCACCATGGAAATGGCACGCTGCGTGCCGCCAGATTGGCGCTACGGCATTGCTACTGCAGTGCAGCATGTTAATGCAGGCGCGCTATACGATGCGGCAATAGCCGCAGTTATTGAGGGACGTCCATGCTCTACAACGCCTATGAAATGCAGCGGTCGATGCTCGCCGGTGCCAGCGCAATGGCCGATTTCGGGGCGAGCATGCTCCAGAACCCCGCCAATCCATTTGCGTATTTCGGTGGTGGCCCTGTACTCGGATCGGCGCTGGAGGTGTTCGCGCATGCCGCCGCGCCGCGCGGCAAGCCCGCCTTCGGGCTCGAATCGACGGTGATAGATGGCAAGACGATTGCGATTGATGAGCAGATCGTGGTGCGCAAGCCCTTTGGCCAGTTGAAGCGGTTTGCGCGGGAAGGCGTGACGGGTGGCCCCAAGCTGCTGATCGTCGCCCCCATGTCTGGCCATTACGCCACCTTGCTGCGCGGCACGGTGGAACGGATGCTGCCCTTTGCCGATGTGTACATTACCGATTGGCGCGATGCGAAGCTTGTCCCGCTGTCCGACGGCAAGTTCGATCTGGATGATTATATCGATTACATCATCGAATTCATGGAAGCGATTGGCGCGAACGAGGGGCAGGGCGGCATCCATATGCTCGCCGTGTGCCAGCCCTCGGTGCCCTGCTACGCCGCTGCCTGCCTGATGAGTGCGGACAAGCACCCGTGCCGCCCTAAGACGCTGACGCTGATGGGCGGGCCGATCGACACGCGTGAGGCACCAACGGCGGTCAACACGCTGGCGACCGAGCGGCCGCATAGCTGGTTCAGCCAGAACGTGATCGCAACCGTGCCTGCGACCTACCCCGGTGCGGGCCGCACCGTGTACCCCGGGTTTCTCCAGCTGGCTGGTTTCATGTCAATGAATCTCGGCAACCACATGATTTCGCATTGGGAAATGTTCAAGCATTTGGTGGAGGGCGACGACGACAGCGCCGATCTGACCAAGGATTTCTATGAAGAATATCGGTCGGTGTGCGACATGACGTCGGAATTCT
>JBBQDD010000223.1:0-4664 GCA_038319335.1 Sphingomonadales bacterium | reverse complement strand
GATCTGGTGCGCGAACAGATTCGCATTGCCGAAGGGCATCCGCTGACGCTGCGGCAGCAGGACGTGGTGTTTCGCGGCCATGCCATCGAATGCCGCATCAACGCCGAAGACCCCCGCACCTTTGCGCCATCGCCCGGGCTGGTGAAGCAGTTTCACGCGCCGGGCGGCATGAATGTGCGCGTCGATAGCGGCCTATACGCTGGTTACCGCGTGCCCCCCTATTACGACAGCATGATCGCCAAGCTGATCGTCTATGGCACCACCCGCAACGGCGCTTTGCGCCGGTTGCGCCGTGCGCTGAAGGAATTCGTGATCGACGGCATGAAAACCACGATCCCGCTGCACCAGGCCCTGCTCGACGAGCCCGATTTCCAGAACGGCGACTATACCATCAAATGGCTGGAGGAGTGGCTGGCAAAGCAGGAGAGCTGAGCCCCTTCCCCCTGCCCCGGCGCTGTGCCAGACATTTGGGAAACCGGGGGAGAATCACCGTGCGCAGCCTGCTGACCGCCACCATGTTGAGCGCTGTGTGCCTCGCCGTGCCGCTCGCCGCACAGGTGAAGACGCCCGAACGACCGGTAACCGATCCCAAAAGCGTCAACTCCCCGGAAAACCCAAAGGCGCGCGCAGTGCCGCTGGAGGATATCGGCACCTCGCGCTCGCTGGGCAGCACGGCATGGAGCGCTGACGGCAAGCAGATTTTCGTGGCGACGAACCTGACCGGGCGAACCAACATCTGGCGCACCGACGCTGCTGGCAGCTGGCCGGTTCAGCTCACCCAATCGGATGATGCGCAGGGCGGGCTGCTGGCATCTGCCGACGGCAAATATCTGTATTTCGAGCAGGACGTTGGCGGCAATGAATATACCGACATCTACCGCGTGCCCGTTGATGGCGGCGCGGTCGAAAACCTGACCAACACACCGGATCGGCGCGAGGGCGCGATGCTCGCGGGGCCGAGCGGCGGCCTCGTCGCGCTGTCGACGAAGCTCAAATCACAGGGCCAGTCAAACCTGGCGGTCATGGACGCCAACGGCGCGGTTCGGGTACTGACCAACGAAGCCGATCCCCAGTTTGCGTGGCAGCCGATTGCCTGGATCGAGGGGGGCAAGGCCATCATCGCCGCGCGCGACCGGGTCGATTCGCGGGTCAGCGAGGTCTGGCGCGTTGATGTTGCCACAGGCACGGCCGTCAAACTGCTCGGCAAGCCCGATACGCTGTACATCGCCAGCGACGTGTCTCCCGATGGCAAATGGATCGCGGTCAGCACCGATGAGGGCACCGGCCAGTTACATGCCGGGTTGTATGATCCGGCCGCCAAAAACTGGAAATGGCTGAAGCCGACACCGTGGGAACAGACGTCGAGCAATTTCACCCGCGATGGCGCATCGCTGCTCTTCACCATCAATGCCGATACCCGCAGCACGTTGTACAAGTTCGATCTCGCCACGGGGGCAGAGACGGCGTTGCCGATTGCGCCCGGGGTGAACTTTCTGGCCGGTGCCGATCCGCGCTCGCCCGATGGCAAGACGTTACTGGTGAACCATTCGGGCGCGGATTCGCCCGCCAACCTGTACCTGTACGACATCGCCAGCGGCGCATCGCGCCCGGCCACGCAGCTCGCGATCGCCAGCCTCACGCCTGCGGTCCTGCCAAAATCGCAGGTCGTGACCTATAAAAGCTATGATGGCACCCTGGTGAGCGCCATCATGACGATGCCCGCCAACCTGAAGCGCGATGGCAGCAACCCCGCCATCGTCCTGCCCCATGGCGGCCCGACCGGGCAGGCGCGCGACGGATATAGCCGTTATGCCACTGCCTTTGCCAGCCGGGGCTATGTGACGATCCAGCCCAATTTCCGGGGGTCCACCGGCTATGGCAAGGCTTTCCAGGAGGCGAATTTCAAGGATCTTGGCGGCGGCGACCTGAAGGATACCGTCGCGGCCAAAAGCTTTCTTGTCGCCACCGGTTATGTCGATCCCAAGCGCGTTGGCATTTTTGGCGGCAGCTATGGCGGGTTCATGTCGCTGATGGCGATCGGGCGCACCCCTGATGAATTTGCCGCGGCCGTCCAGTGGTTTGGCATCATCAACTGGCGGACGATGTACCGCGATCAGGACGAGCAGCTAAAGGCCTATCAGCGCGGCCTGCTCGGCACGCCCGACAGCGACCCCAAGGTCTATGACGCATCGTCGCCGCTCACCTATATCCGTGCCGCCAAGGCACCGTTGCTGACGATCCAGGGCGAAAACGACATCCGCGTGCCGCGCGGGCAGGCGCAGGAAGTGAACGACATTCTGAAAGCCAAGGGCAACATCGTCGAGACGATATTCTACCCAGCTGAGGGCCACGGCTTTCAAAAGCGCGAGAACCAGCTCGATTCACTGAAGCGCACCGTGGCGTGGTTCGACAAATATCTAAAGGCCGCAAAATGATCCGCAAAATCCTCTTCTGGATCCTCCTCGTGCTGGCAATCATCGCCAGTGCCGCCTTCATCTATTACCGTACGCCCGATACTGATCCGGCGGCGATGCGGGCGAAATATGGCGGGCCGCCGTCGCAGTTCGTGGCGCTTGGCGGCGGGCTGACGGTGCATCTGCGTGATACCGGGCCGCGCGATGCACCGGTGCTGATGCTGATCCACGGGTCGAACGCGTCGCTGCACACTTGGGAGCCATGGGCAAAGCGGCTGGGCCAGCGTTACCGGATCATCCGTTTCGACCTGCCGGGCCACGGCCTGACGGGGCCCAGCCCTGCCAAGCTGTACGGCGCGGTCGCCTTTGTCGATGTGGTGGAAAAGGTCCGCGCCAAGCTGGGCGTCGAGCATATGGTGCTCGCGGGCAATTCGATGGGCGGCGGGGTGGCGTGGCATTATGCGCTTGCCTATCCCGAACATCTTGACGGGCTGATTCTGGTCGATGCGTCGGGCCAGCCGGAGCCTGGGAATTCATCGCCCCCGCTGGCGTTCCGTATCGCGCGGATGCCGGTGATCCGCAATCTGGCGACGATGATCACGCCACGTTCGCTGATCGCCGACAGTCTGCCCACTGCCTATGCCGATCCCAAGCTTGCCGACGACAAGGCGATCGACCTGTATTGGGAGCTGCTCCGCTATCCCGGCAACCGCGAGGCGACGATCGACCGGTTCGCCACCGCCCCCGATTACGCAACCGATGCCAAGCTGGCGCGCATCACCACGCCAACGCTGATCCTGTGGGGCGATGAGGATCATTTGATCCCCGTTTCGTCCGGCCGGTGGCTGGCAAAGCGGATTTCGGGCAGCCAGCTGATCGTCTATCCCAAAACCGGCCACATCCCGATGGAGGAACGCGCCGACCAAAGCGCCGCAGACGTCTATCGCTTCATGGAGACGCGCGCCCGCCGCAGCGAGTAGATCGCCACCCAGCTCAATTTGATATTTCCAATATTGTCGAATTGAACTACGACGGCTCCATGATCGATTCTGCTTCCGTTATCACCGCGCTCGCCGCGCTCGCCCAGGATCATCGGCTGGCGGCATTCCGTTTGCTCGTGGAGGCTGGTCCGGACGGCATGCCAGCGGGCCAGATTGCCGAGCGGTTGGGCATCGCAGCATCGTCGTTGTCGTTTCACCTTAGCCAGCTGGAGCGATCCAATTTGATCGTGCGCCGCCGGGCGGGCCGGTCGCTGATCTATTCCGCCGATTTTGCCACGATGAACGCGCTGGTCGGCTATCTCACCGATAATTGCTGCGGTGGCGCTGCCTGCGCGCCCGCTGACCAGCCTGCGGCAACCCCATCCCCAGATAGTAAGAGGAATGCCGCATGAAGCGCCTTCACGTCCATGTCGCAGTCGACGATCTTGATCGCTCGATCGGTTTTTATTCAACGCTGTTCGCCGCCGCACCCAGCGTGACCAAGCCCGATTATGCCAAATGGATGCTGGATGACCCGCGCGTGAACTTCGCCATTTCCATGCGTGGCACCGCATCAGGGGTAGAACATCTCGGCATTCAGGTGGAGGACGCAGGCGAACTCGCCGAGGTCTATGGCCGCCTCGCCAACGCAGATGCCCCGGTGGTTGAAGAGGGCCGGACCACCTGTTGCTATGCCAAGTCCGAAAAAAGCTGGATCACCGATCCGCAGGGCGTGGTGTGGGAAACCTTCCTGACCGAGGGCGAATCGACCAGCTATGGGACGTCCGCCACGATTGATGCGCTGACCGCCAAATCGGCCTGTGGGTGCGCGTGATGCAGGCGACGATCTGGCATAACCCGGCGTGCGGCACATCGCGCAAGACGCTGGCGATTCTGGACGAGACGCCGGGAATCGAGCTGACGGTAATCGAATATCTGGTAACCCCACCGACCCGGGGCCAGCTGGTCGCGCTCTATGCCCGGGCGGGCATGACCGCGCGTGCGGGCTTGCGCACGCACAACAGCCCCGCCGCCGAACTATGCGCCGAGCTAAACCTGCTCGATGCCGATGACGCGACGATCCTCGACGCGATGATGGCGCACCCCGTGCTCATCAATCGCCCGCTGGTTCAGGGCTGTTCAGTTCTCTCATATATAGGCCATTTTGGCGATTTGACTGAAGCCGCCGAGGGCGTTGGCGTAGCGGTCCTGGCGGATTGAACGTTTCTGATTGAAGCGCAGGATATTGGCGGCGAAGCTGCGCAGGCGG
>JBBQDD010000222.1:0-4666 GCA_038319335.1 Sphingomonadales bacterium | reverse complement strand
CCGCCAATGCCGCCCACGCCGAATGCGCCGCCGATGGCAAAGCTGGTATCACGCTTGGCGGCATAACCGTCTGATACCGCCAGCGTTTCTGTCGTGCGCACATTGGTGAGCGTCAGGATCGTGTTTGCTTCCGACTTGCGTGACTTGATGCCACCCAGCAGCCCGCCGAACGGCCCGCCGATGATCGCGCCTGCCACCGCGCCGGCGGCATTGCCGCTGACATTGGTGTTCGCGCCCTGAATTTCTGCCACCAGCACATAATCGGCGGCCTTGATCTGGCCCTGGCCGACATTCGATCCGCGCTGCAGGCCAAGCCCGCCGCCAATTGCGCGCTCCTGCGCAGCGGCATCAAGGCCCGCGCCGCGATCGACAATGTTGAAGCAGCCAGAACGCTGGACGAGCACGCGCAGCAGTCGTGCTGGCGGGGCCAGGCTGTTCTGCGTCCAGCCCGATGAATCCTGACCATCGACGATCGATACCGTGCCATGCTTGGTGGGGCAGCGCGGCACATCGTTCATCGCGGCCTGCTGCAGCTGCTGGCCCTTGGATGCCTTTGCCTGCTTTGGTGGCCGTTGCGCGTGGAGCGGCGCCGTCGCCACCAGAATCAAGGCAGCACTCGTCAACAATTTTGTTACGGTCATGATCATCCCCCAAATGTCGTCAGAGTCTTAACGTGCCAGATAGCTTTTTGGATGCACGAGGTAAAACCCCAAATAACGAACCCCGCTGATGTCGCTTGTCGTCCTTGCCGCCAGGGCTATGCTTTGCGCCACCAGCAACGATCGCAGAGCGCCCTCCTATGCCGCACCCCGCGCCAGCACCGTCCTGGACCCCGCCCGCCGGCAGCGGCATCATCGTCCGCTGGCAACAGGCAGGGGCCTTGTCGTTCGAACTGGCAGAGGCGGGCAGCGGTGATCGGCTGGCGCTCTGTCTGCACGGCTTTCCCGAATTGCATTACAGCTGGCGGTTCCAGATTCCGTTGCTGGTCGAACGCGGCTGGCGGGTTTGGGCACCCAATTTGCGCGGCTATGGCGGCACCGATCGACCGGAGGGGGTAGGCGCTTATCATATCGACCGGCTGCTGGAGGATGTCGCTGCGCTGATCGACGCCAGCGGTGCGCGCGAAGTGCTGCTGATCGCGCATGATTGGGGCGCGATCATCGCGTGGCAGTTCGCGATCCGGCGGGTGCGGCCGCTGGTCGGGCTGGTGATCATGAACGTGCCGCACCCGCATTGTCTGAAACGCGAACTGCGCAAACCGGCGCAGCTGCGCGCCAGCTGGTATGTGTTTTTCTTCCAGCTGCCCCGGCTGCCCGAATGGGTGTTCGGGCGGAACCGTGCGCGGATGATCCGCCAGGCATTCGTGGGCATGGCGGTGGATAAATCACGTTTCCCCAAGGAGGTGACGGATACTTACGCCGATGCCGCCAGCCGACCCGGCGCGCTGAAGGCGATGATCAACTATTACCGCGCCGCCTTTCGCTCGGCGGGGGAGATGACCAGCGGCCCGGGCAAGGTCGATGTGCCGACGCTGATGATCTGGGGTGAGGAAGATACCGCGCTGACAATCGGCTGCGTCGATGGGACAGAGGATTATGTCGCTGATTTCCGGCTCGAGCGGCTGCCGGGCGTATCGCACTGGGTGCAACAGGAAGCGCCGGAAAAGGAGAACGCGATCCTGGGCGACTGGCTGGACGCCCGTCCAAAGTAATCGTGGCATCCCCAAAGGCCGTATGCCGATGGCTTTGCCCTTTTCGCGCAGCGCTGCTAGGGCGCGCAGACTATGGCAACACCGCTCGACCGCATCCGCAATTTCTCCATCATCGCGCATATCGATCACGGTAAGTCCACGCTTGCCGATCGACTGATCCAGCAAACCGGCGGGCTAACCGCGCGGGAAATGTCGGAGCAGGTGCTCGACAACATGGATATCGAAAAAGAGCGCGGCATCACCATCAAGGCACAAACGGTGCGGCTGAAATATGTCGCCAATGACGGCCTGGAATATGCCCTTAACCTGATGGACACGCCGGGCCATGTCGATTTCGCCTATGAGGTTAGTCGCAGCCTTGCCGCTTGCGAAGGCGCGCTGCTGGTGGTGGATGCCGCGCAGGGGGTAGAGGCGCAGACGCTCGCCAATGTCTATCAGTCGATCGAGCATGATCATGAGATTGTGCCGGTAATCAACAAGATCGATCTGCCCGCCGCCGAGCCGGAAAAAGTGCGCGCGGAGATTGAGGAAGTGATTGGCCTTGATGCGTCCAACGCGGTGCTCACCAGCGCCAAATCGGGCATCGGCATCGCCGATGTGCTGGAGGCGATCGTCACCCGCATTCCGCCCCCCAAGGGCGATGCCGATGCGCCGCTCAAGGCGATGCTGGTCGATAGTTGGTATGATCCGTATCTGGGCGTTGTCATCCTTGTGCGGGTGATGGCCGGCACGCTTAAAAAGGGCCAGTTGATCAAGTTCATGGCCACCGGCACCCAGCACCTGATTGATCGGGTCGGGTGTTTTCGCCCGAAGATCGAGCAGCTTACCGAGCTTGGTGTTGGCGAGATTGGCTTCATCACCGCGCAGATAAAGGAAGTCGCGCAAACCGCGGTGGGTGACACGATCACGGATGTGAAGCGCCCCGCGCTGGAGGCGTTGCCGGGGTTCAAGCTGGTGCAGCCGGTGGTGTTTTGCGGGCTGTTCCCCGTCGATGCGGCTGATTTTGACAAGCTGCGCGAGAGCATTTCAAAGCTGCGGCTGAACGATGCTAGCTTCACGTTCGAGATGGAATCGAGCGCGGCACTGGGCTTTGGTTTTCGATGCGGTTTCCTGGGGCTGCTGCATCTGGAAATCATCCAGGAACGGTTGACCCGCGAATATGATCTCGACCTGATCACCACCGCGCCGTCTGTGGTTTACAAGATCATGCTCACCTATGGCGGCGGCGAGATTGAGCTGCACAACCCCGCCGACATGCCCGATCCAACCAAGATCGAGAGCATTTCGGAGCCATGGATCGAGGCCGTAATCTATTGCCCCGACGAATATCTCGGCAGCATCCTGAAGCTCTGCCAGGATCGGCGGGGCATCCAGAAGAACCTGACCTATGTCGGTGGGCGCGCGCAGGTGACGTATGAACTGCCGCTCAACGAAGTCGTGTTCGATTTCTATGACCGGCTGAAGAGCATTTCGCGCGGCTATGCGAGCTTTGACTATCACCAGATCGGTTACCGCGAGGGTGACCTGGTCAAGATGAGCATCATGGTCAATTCGGAGGCCGTCGATGCGCTCAGCATGATCGTCCACCGCGGCACGGCGGAAAGCCGGGGCAGGGGCATGTGCGAGCGGCTGAAAGACCTCATCCCGCGCCATTTGTTCAAAATCCCGATCCAGGCGGCGATCGGCGGCAAGGTGATCGCGCGCGAAACGATCGCGGCGCTGCGAAAAGACGTGACCGCCAAATGCTATGGCGGCGACGCCAGCCGCAAGCGCAAGCTGCTCGACAAGCAAAAAGAGGGCAAGAAGCGGATGCGCGAATATGGCTCGGTCAGCATCCCGCAGGAAGCTTTCATCGCCGCCCTGCGGATGGGAGATGAAGGGTAGGGGCAAGCGAGGCGCATGCCGGGGTAGATGTGCGCATTCGCTGCCGCTGTATCCTATCCGATATATCGTTGACACCGTATCGGGCATGCGGTTCAACACACCATGTTCACCGAGCCGAACCTGCTGCTCGCGCTGTGCCTGATGCTGGGCGCGGCGCTGTATTCCAGTGTCGGGCATGGCGGGGCATCGGCCTATATCGCGATCATGGCGCTGTTCGGGTTGCCCGCAGTAGTGATGCGCCCCACCGCGCTGGCGCTGAACGTGCTGGTGTCTGGTTTTGCCTCGATCCGGTACGTGCGGGCAGGGCAGTTTCGCTGGCGGATCCTGTGGCCGTTCCTGCTCGGCGCGTTGCCGATGGCCTATGTCGGCGGGATGATCGCCCTGCCGACCAGCATCTACCGCCCTATCCTTGGCGTGGTGTTATGGATTTCAGCGGCGCGGTTGCTATGGCCGGTGCCGCTGCGCGCGATCAGCGAGGCGCATGATCCGCCGATCCCGGTCGCGGTGCTGGCCGGGATTGGCATCGGCCTGTTGTCGGGCCTGACGGGCACGGGCGGCGGGATTTTTCTGTCGCCGCTGCTGTTGTTCTTTGCATGGGCTGAACCCAAACAGGCATCGGGCGTGGCCGCCGTGTTCATTTTTGCCAATTCATTGTCGGGGCTGGCGGGCAATGCGGCGTCGTTGCAGCAATTGCCGCCCGGGCTGCCGCTGTTCGCAGGGGCGGTGCTGATCGGTGCGACGGTGGGCACGACATTGGGGATAAAACTGCCCGCCCGGCTCGTGCTGCGGTCGCTGGGGCTGGTGCTGGTGGTGGCGGGCGCCAAGCTGATCGGGGTTTATTGAGGGGCCGGCCGGACAGCGCAAAGCCGACAACCCGTCGCCCAATTCTCGAACTTCACCATCGTCGTCCCCCCCCCTGCAGGCGGGGGTCCAGCTGCCTTGGCCACGCTCGAACCCGTCTGCCGGTTCACGTCCGGCGAGACGATGCGTCCGGGCGGACGGTGCCAAATGCAAAACCGCCGTCCAGTTGCCCGGACGGCGGCCTTGCTTAACCCCAATTTCGCCGATCGA
>JBBQDD010000221.1:0-4676 GCA_038319335.1 Sphingomonadales bacterium | reverse complement strand
GGTATCGCGGCCGCTTTTCATGGTGTGCAATCAAGCTAAGCGGCAGCGATGCCGACAAAATTTGTCCATTCTTCCGGGGTGCGGGGCTGTTCAGCCATCACTTTTGCGCCTTCCGGCAGCACAATCCAAGATTGTTTGCTGCCTACCCACAAATGCGCCGCAGGCACCACGCTCGCGCTATCGTCGAGCGTTCCACACCGCAGGAACGCAAATCCCGGGCGCGACGCATTTTCCGCAAAGATCCGCGTTTTGCATATCGGACAGCCGCTGATCGACGACATCGCGCCGCTCGGTTGCTGATGGGTTCCAACATCGAGCTCGCCCTCAATGTGACTATCGTTCCGGGCAAACAGCATATGCTCGCTAAACGCGCTGCCCGTCCGCGTCTGGCAGTCAGTGCAATGGCAGGCATAGGCGTTGAAGCGGAACCCCGGCCGCAGCACGTATCGCACATTGCCGCAAAGGCATTGGCCGCGTAGTTCACCGTTCATCGCCATTCCCCCATATCAATGCGGCACCGGTTGGGCGTCGCATTGCCCGCCCAGACGACGCTGCTGGCAGCGCGCCCGCAGCGCGTCACGCACGATGGTCATGCCCGGTTCCAGACGGCGTTTCGCCTCCAGTTGTTCGGCCAGGTCCGATGCTTCGTTGAGTGTCGACACATCGTTGCGCAGGATGCCGTTGCGGAACAGCCAGCCGAGCAGCCTGTTCTGCTGCGCGGATTGGTTCGGGAAAGCCGCTGCAAACGTCCTTGTGATGGACAGCGCATGATTGCTGTCGGCAATCGCCAGCGCCAATGTCTGGCGGGTCTGGCTGCTGCTCGTCACATTGAAATCGGGATGGTCGAGCAGCTTTGGCACGCTGGACACGAAATAGTTAATGTAGATGTCGTTCGCCGATCGCCCGGCAATCAGCCGGTCGATCATCGCCACGGCGCGCGACATTGCCGGTTCGTCCCGGGCACCCAGCGCGACGGTGAAACTACCCTCCACTGCATGGGCAAAGTTGATCGCATGCTGGCGGTCGGTTGGGGGCGTCGCGAAATCCCGCTTCACGGCCGCAAAGATCAGCGCGGCACGGTCCCAGCGTTTGTCGGCCACATAGGCATCAGCCAGCGCGATCTGGATGTCACGGCGGCTTTTGACGAAGTCGGGAATTGCGCCGCCCGGGGATTGTTCGGCCTGCAGTGCCGCCGCGACCGCCTTTTCGAGCAGTGCGGCGCGGACGACCGGGTTGGTCGAGGCACTACCTGATTGGGACTGTGCGTAATAATTGCTCGCCTCGCGCCAAAGCGCATCAGCTGATTGTTGAGCCAGCGCGGGTGCCGCAATCAACAAGGCGACGGGTGCGAACCATTTTGTGATGGGCATCATCATCTCTCTCCCATGGTCGTTTTTGGTCCGATCATTGAGTGGATGTTTCCACTTCAACACCGCGCGGGCAAGCGTGTAGCTCGACCGTATATCAAATCAGCCCCGCTAAATCAGACCTTTGGCGCGCAGGCTCACATGCCCGGTTGCGCCGATTATCACATGGTCATGCACCGTGATCCCCAGCCTTTTGCCCGCTTCGGCGATCTGGCGGGTCAGGTCGATGTCAGCGCGGCTGGGGGCGGGGTCGCCGCTCGGGTGGTTGTGGACCAGGATGATCGCCGCTGATCCCAGGTCGATCGCGCGGCGGATAACCTCGCGCACATGCACGGCGGCTTCGTCGATCGATCCTTCGCTGATCAGTTCGTCGCGGATCAGCATGTTGCGCGTGTTCAGGTGCAGCACGCGGACCCGTTCGATCACATGATGCGCCATATCGGCCTGGAGGTAATCGATCAGCGCCTGCCAGTTGCTGAGCACGGGCTGTTCCGCCACCTGCGCCCGCAACAGCCGCAGTGCCGCTGCCTGGCCGATCTTGATGGCGGCAGCCGCCGTTTCGCCCATCCCGCTCACCCGCATCAGCGCCTCTGGCTCGGCAGTGAACAGCCCGCCGATCCCGCCAAATTCCTTCAGCAGGGCCTTAGCGAGCGGCTTTGTGTCGCGCCGGGGGATGGCGAGTGCGAGCAGATATTCGATCAGTTCATGATCGAGTAATGCGTCGCCGCCATGACCGAGCAGGCGCTGGCGCAGTCGCGCGCGGTGCCCGCTATGCCCTGCACCCGCCGAATCCGGTTCGCGCCCTTCGGGTGCGGCCTGATTTGGCTCAATCTGCGGGGAATGGGGAACAGTCATACCGGTTATGGATTAAGCGCTGTTCGGGAACCAGGCAATTGCGCAGATGCGGCGGGGGCTTATGGTCGCCGCAAAGCGCCTTTTGCTGCCCTGGCGCGCGGGTTGGGAGTGACGATTGTCGTGACGGCTGAACGCCATGCAGCGCCAGACGCCGCGCCGGTAGCCGTGCGACGCCATCGGCGATGGTATGGCGGCGCGTCACGCTGGGCGCTGGGGATTGCGGGCGTGGCGCTGGTCGGGCTGCTGGGCGTGTGGAGCCAGCGCAAGCCGATCGCGGACAATTATATCGCAGGCTTGTTGTCCGAACGCGGCATCACCGCGCGATACCGGATTGCGGACCTGGGTTTCAATCGCCAGCGGCTGACGAGTGTGGTGATCGGTGATCCGGCCCGGCCTGATCTGGTGGCGGATTGGGTGGAGGTGTCGACCCGGATCGGCCTGAACGGCGCGACGGTAACGGGCCTGCGGGCGGGCGCGGTGCGGGTGCGCGGCGCGCTGGTGAATGGTCGGCTGGTGCTGGGCAGTATCGACCGACTGTTGCCGCCGCCGGGCGGCGCGCCGTTCGCGCTGCCCGCAATCGATCTCGACATTACCGATGGCCGGATGCGGCTGGCGACGCCGCAAGGTGTGCTGGGCATCAAGATCGCCGGGCGGGGACGGCTGGATAATGGCTGGTCGGGGCGGATAGCCGTGATCGGCGATACGTTGAACGCCGATGGCTGCACCGCGCAGCGGGCTTCGGCCAACTGGGCAGTGCGGATTACCGATCGCCAACCCCGGCTGGTCGGCCCGGTACGCGCATCAACGCTTTCCTGCGGTAAGACCCTGTTGTCGGCGGTGGAAGCGGTGGTTGACGCGCGGCTGGATGCGCGGCTCGATCGCTGGCAGGGCAAGGCCGCGATCGCCATTGATGCCGTGCGCGACCCTGCCGCGCGCGTTGACCTGTTGAGTGGCGTCATCGGCTTTGACGGATCGGCCAAAGAAACCCGCGGCCGGTTCAATCTGGAAAGCGGCGCTGTCTCCACATTGGCGGGGGCGGGGCTGCTGACGACGTTCATCGGTCGCTACCGGTTGGGCGGCAAGGCGACGGCGGTGCAGGGCAATGCGTTCATCGGTGGGGCGTCGATATCGCCCGCCATGCGCGCTCGCCTTGCCGGGTTCGCGGGGGCGGCAGGCGGCACGCCGGTCGCGCCGCTGATTGATCGAATTGCAAGGGCGGCGACAGCGGCGGGGCGCGACATGACGCTGGCTGGGGATATCGCCGTGGCGTCTGGCCCGAACGGGCTGAACATCGCGGCGTCCGGGATTAACGCACGGTCTGGCAGCGGCGCGCAATTATCGCTGAACGGCGGCCCGGGCATGGAGATTGGCGCGGCGGGGGTGCGGGTGAACGGCACGCTGGCGCTGGCCGGGGGCGGCCTGCCCGAAGCGGTGGTGCAACTGTCACAAGCGGCGGCAGGATCGCCGATTACCGGGAGTGCCATCATCAGGCCCTATGCTGCAGGCGCGGCCAGGCTGGCGCTGGGCGCGGTTGATTTCAGCGCGACGCCCGGCGGCGCGACCCGGCTAACCACGGTCGCCACACTGTCAGGGCCGCTGGCCGGTGGGCGTGTCGATGGCGCGCGAATGGCCGTGCAAGTCGATTGGGACGGCCACCGCCAATGGCTGGTCAACCGCGACTGCACGCCGCTCAGCATTGATCGGCTGACGCTGTCCGGCATGGTGCTGGCCCGGTCGCAGCTGCGGCTGTGCCCTGAAGGCGGCGCGCTGGTGCGTATCGATGGGGCGAATGCGCGCGGGGGCGGTCGGATTGCTGCACCCCGGCTGGCGGGCACATTGGGCGGAGCACCGTTGACGCTGGCGGCGACATCGGCGCGGTTCGGGGTTGCGGCGCGTGACTTCAGCATTGCCGGGTTTGGCGCTCGGCTGGGCGAGGCTGATCGCGTCACCCGGCTGGATGTGGCGAGGCTGGACGGGCGGCTGGCACGCGGTGGTGCCAGGGGCGTGTTCGGCGGCGGGGCAGGGCAGATCGCGCGGGTGCCACTGTTGATATCGGGCAGCGATGGCAACTGGCGGCTGGATGGCGGTGCGCTGTCCATCAATGGCGGGTTGCAGCTGGCCGATGCGGATGCCGATCCACGCTTTACGCCGCTTGCCGCCAGCGATGTCGTGTTCGGGCTGGCCGGCAACCGCATCACCGCCACCGCCAGCCTGGTGCACCCCGAAACCCGAACGCCGATCACCGGGGTGACCATTGCGCATGATCTGAACACAGGGATCGGCAAAGCTGATCTGGCGGTGCCGGGCATCACTTTTGGCGATGCGCTGCAGCCGCGCCAGCTGACGCGCTTTGCCGACGGCGTAATCGCTGATGTGAAGGGCAGCGTTTCCGGCAGCGGGCAGATTCGCTGGACGCGCGACGGGGTGAAAAGCGACGGCGTTTTCCGCACCACC
>JBBQDD010000220.1:0-4681 GCA_038319335.1 Sphingomonadales bacterium | reverse complement strand
GCAAGGCCAATTTGTCCGAATGGGCGAACATCCGCGGCACCCCCTCCATCGGCGGGTGGAGCGCGGTCGGCGGGCTGACCCGCAATCCGCATGTGCTCGACAGGACCGCCGATGGATCGAGTTCTGGGTCAGCCGCCGCCGTTGCCGCCGGGCTGGTGCCGATCGCCATCGGCACCGAAACCGACGGGTCGATCGTCGATCCTGCATCATTGAACGGCGTGGTGGGGATGAAGCCGACGCTCGGCATTATCTCCACAACCGGGGTCGCGCCGGTTTCGGCCAGCCAGGACACGGTGGGGGCCATGTCGCGCGACGTTCGCAGCCTCGCCGAGGCGCTGTCCATAATGGCGGGGATGGAGCTGTCGAGCGAACTGGCCACCGATGCGGTGCGGGGCAAGCGGATCGGGCTGGCGCGGTGGACGGCCCCGTACGCGCGCGTCGCCGCGCTGTTTGCTGAGGCCTGCGCCGCCTTGACCGAATTGGGCGCGACTTTGGTCGAGATCGACGGTTTTCGGCCTGCGGACGGGTTCGGCGACGACGAGCTGACATTGTTGCTGACTGAACTGCGCGTCGGCACCGATGCCTATCTTTCCGGTCGATCTGCGGACATCCCGGTCCGCAGCCTGAAGGATGTCGTCGACTTCAACCGCCGCAATCCGGCAGAACTGGCGCTGTTCGGCCAGTCCTTGTTTGAGGCAGCGCTGACGGCGGGCGGGTTGGATGATGCGCATTACCGCATGGCAAAGGCACGCGCGCAGGATGCGGCCGGACCGAACGGACTGGGCAAGCTGTTCACCACCCACCGCCTTGATCTGCTGGCCGGGCCGAGCAACGGCGTGGCCCCAATGATCGACCCGGCCTTTGCCGCGAACAAGAATTCGCGTTCGCTCAGCCAGCTGCCCGCCATCGCTGGCTGGCCGCATCTGACGGTGCCGATGGGGTTCGTTACCCGGTTGCCGGTTGGCCTGTCGATCATCGGCCCGCGCGGGCGCGACGCGGCGGTGCTGGCGGCGGGCTATGCCTATGAACAGGCCACCCGGAAGATCAGACCGCCGGGGTTTCTGTCGACCTTGCTCGCCGATCCCCCAATCGCTGACGCGCTTCGGGGCAACGGCATCCGGTGACCAGCCGGGTCAAAGCTCGGCAATCGTTCCCAGGCCGTCGCGAACCGCCACCCGGTACACCGCATCGGCGAGCGCAATGTCCTGCGCGGCGAGCCCAAGCGACTTGTAGATCGTGATCTGGTCATCATCGGTGCGGCCCGCGATGCGGCCCAGATGCACCTCGCCGATCTCGCCCTCGATATGCGCCAGCGTCACGGCCCCCGCGTCGATGGCGCGCCTTAGCTCGCCAGCCTGGGCCACTGCAGAAGGACGGTAATCGACAAAGTATCTGGCCTCCCGCACCCCGGCGACGTCGATCTCGCTCGCCGTCTGGATGCTTGCGCCAACGAGGTTGATATGCGCGCCGGGGCTGATCCATGCGCCTTGGAGGATGGGGTCGGGCGCGTTGGTGACGGTGCAGATCAGATCGGCACCCGTTACGGCTTGGCGCACATCGGCGCACACCTCGATCAGAGGCAATCCGGGCTGCTGGGCTGTTTCAGCGAATTTGCGTGCCCGCCCGGCGTCGCGCCCCCACACCCGGATCCGTCGCAAGGCGTGCACGCGCGACAGCGCGTCGAGGTGGCCAAGCGCCTGCTCGCCCGTGCCCAGGATCGCCAGGTCGCCAGCGCCCGACCGGGCGAGCGCGCGGCTGGCGGCAGCCGTCGCGGCGGGAGTTCGCCACGCGGTGACGGCGGCTGCATCGAGCAAGGCGCGCATGACGCCCGTTTCCGGATCGAACAACACGCACATGCCCATATGCGAGGACAGGCCGCGCGCTGGATTGCCCGGAAACACGCAGACGATCTTTGCCCCCAGCGTCGCAGGCGCGCTCAGATACCCCGGCATCATGGCGAACGCATTGTCGCCACAGGGAACCGGCATGACGGTGCGGAGCGGCAGCACGGCATCGCCGCGAGACACGGCAGACATGGTCGCGACCATCAGGTCGATACAGGCCTGCATCGGCACCGCCGTGCGGATCTCGGCACCGCTCAGGATTCGAAAAGGGTGTGGCCCGCCGCTGCTCAGGGTGTGTTGCCCTGAAGGATGGTGATCAGATGGTGTGCATCGAGATGCCCGCCGGAGACGATGCACACTGTCTTGCCGTCACGCGGCTCGGCCAATGCGGCCGCAACCGGCGCTGCCCCCGCCCCTTCCGCCACCACATGGTGACGATCGACCAGCAGCCGGACTGCATCAGCGGTTTGCTTCAGCGTCACCATAGCGGTTTCGGTAAAATAGGTGCTGACCAGCGGCCACATCGGCGGCAGCACGGTGGGGCCGCCCATGCCGGTAATGAAGGTCGTCGGGTCAAAATAGATCGGTACCGGCCCGCCAGCTTCAAGCGCGGCGCGCAAGGGCGCACCGGCTTCGGTTTCGCATGGCACCACGCGGGCAGCTGACCCGGCGGCACGCAATGCCGCCGCGATGCCGGTCGCCAGGCCGCCGCCACCGAACGGCGCGATGACCGTCGTTACGTCGGGTATCAGGTCCAATATCTCCAGCGCGATCGTGCCGTTGCCGAGAAGAACGTCTCGGTCGGCGACGGGGTGGATGAACTGCGGATCATCGGGCGGCGTGACGAGCATCGCCCACCACTGCGCAAACGGCACCGGCACCACCGTCGCGCCAAGCCGCCTGACGGCGTCCACTTTGCTTTGCGCTGCGGTTTCGGGGACATAGGTGGTGACCGCTATGCCGAGCCTGGCCCCGGCGAACGCCAACCCTTGCGCGAAATTGCCCGCGCTCGCGGTCGTAACGCCGCCCCGCAGCTGCGCGCGTCGCCGCATGATGGCATTGCCTGCGCACCGCACCTTGAACGAGCCGATCGATTGCAGGCATTCAAGCTTCAGATAGACGCCCGGCCCCTCATCCCCCTGAAAGGGGACAAGGGGGGTATCGATGGCCAAATCCGCGATGTTGCGCCGTGCGGCCTGAAACTCCTCGAGCGACAAAAGCGACATTGCGCCACTAGCGGCCATTACCGAACCCCTGCTGGCAGCGCGATGCAACTCATCCCGGCATTCTCCTAGAAGTTTGCCGTAAAGCGAACAAAAAAGCGACGTCCGACAAGATCATATGTCTGCGAATCGGTGTTGTTGCCCGTGCCACCCTGAAAGAAGGGAGCGTCACGATCGGTGACGTTCAACACACCAAGCCTCACGCTGTAATCGGGGCCGACCCGTAGTCCGACATCGATGTCGAACGTATCATAGGCGGGGGCTGCCAAAGCGCGCACATTGGGTGCCGTCAGGATCGATGCGTTCTGCAAGCCCGAAATATGGCGCCACCGAGCACCCACATCGACGGCGCCCAGAGCATATTGCATCCACACGCTGTGCTTCCAGCGCGGGAACACGGCGGAGTTCTGGTACGTGCCGCGCAACTCCTGAACGGCCGCGCCGGGAAGCGGTTGTTGCTCAACGCTGATCAGATACGAACCGGCAAACTGGAACGAGATTTCCCCCGATCCCTCACGCCCCCCGTTGAGCGGCACCCGCCAATCGACCTGTCCGTCGATACCCGCCAGCCTGATCGAGCCGACGTTCAGGAACTGCCGCAGCCCGCTGGTGATCGCCCCCGTCGTCGTGCTGCGGGTAAGGCCGCTGCAAAATTGATTGTCGACGGCGTAATTGGGGTTCGTCCCGAACTGGTTATAGCAGCGGATCAACAGATCATTGTAAACGGGAAGCGCAATCGTATTGGCGATTTTGAACAGGTAATAATCCGCCGATGCCGACAACGTGCTGAAGATGCCGCTGCGCACGGGCGCTTTCAGCACCACACCCGCGGTGTAGGTATCGGCCGTCTCGGGCGTGAGATTGGGATTACCACGGTTCAGCAGGGCGTTCTGCAACCCGGACTGACCGACATAAGTGTCGATAATGCCCGCCGGAATGCCCTGGGCAAGGCACAGCGACCGAACCGACGCCGCCGAAACACCGGCAACCGCGCCAGTGCGGAACCCTGAGTTGAAACTGCACGGGTCCTGCGTGAAGGTGATGTTGGCCAGCGACTGTGGCAGGAACAGCTCGTTGATGCTCGGTGAGCGCACCGCACGCTGATAGCTACCGCGGAAGCTGATCTCGCGGATCGGGGCATAGATAACTTCGCCCTTATAGGCGTGGGCAGCACCCGATTGGGAATAATCAGAATAGCGATACCCGCCAGTTGCCTCCAGTCGATACGCGAATGGTTGCTCTTTGAAGATGGGCACCAATATTTCGCCGTATAGCTCCTTCACGTCGAATGCGCCGGATACCGATGCCGCCGTCCGCAAGCCGCCAACCGCGGCGCCGGAATCGATCAACGCATCGCCAACGACATCATATTGCTCGCGACGATAGTTGAAACCGACGGCCGTTCGAACGTTACCGGCCGGCAGGGCAAACAGCGATCCGTTGACCGTCCCTTCGACGACAGTCTGACGTGACGTGGTCTGCGAGGTCGGGATGTAGTTCACGAAATCGATGCACGACTGGGAAATCGAATTCAGCCCGAACAAATTGAAGCCGCCAGCGCACAAAGACCTGCCGCCATCCGCAGCGGTCACCAGCTGGGTGACAGCCGCCACG
>JBBQDD010000219.1:0-4694 GCA_038319335.1 Sphingomonadales bacterium | reverse complement strand
CTGCCCGTTGATTCCCGGCGCTTGCTTGTGATCGCCGTCGCAAAGTTGTAAATCCTTCACAAGCCCGCCCGCGATCATCGTTAGCGGTGCGGGGAAGGGGCCGGCATGGCAGAGCGCAAGATTTTCGCAGGCCATGCGGTGCGGCGGCTGCGGCGGCATGCCGGGCTGACCCAATCGGCGATGGCCGACGATCTGGCGATTTCGCCAAGCTATCTCAACCTTGTCGAGCGCAACCAGCGGCCCTTGTCCGCCGCGTTGCTCGTCAAACTGCTTGACCGGTTCGATTTTGATCCGCGCGCGCTTTCGGCTGCCGAGCCGGGCGGCGGGGAGGCGGCGATGCGGCGGCGGCTGGCCGACCCGATGTTTGCCGATCTCGACATTGATCGCAGCGAGCTGGAGGAATGGCTGGCCGGGGCACCCGGCGGCGCAGAGGCATTTGCCCGGGCGTTCGACCGCATCGGTGCAGGCGGCGCGGTGGCGGAAGATGGGCCTGATCCGGTGGCGCAGGTGCGCCGCGAGATCGAGCATTGGCGCAACCATTTTCCCGATCTGGATGCGGCCGCCGAACGGCTGGCCGATGAAATGCGGCTGGGTGCGGGTGACCTGTACGGCGCGGTGGCAGACCGGCTGCGGGTGAAGCACCAATTGTCGATCCGCGTGCTGCCGGTGGAGGTGATGCCGGATATGCTGCGGCGGCTCGATCTCCATGCCCGGCAGTTGCAATTGTCGGAACTGCTCGATCCGGCGTCGCGCGCCTTTGCGGCGACGTTCCAGCTGGCGCAGATTGAGGCACGGGCGGAAATAGACGCGCTGGTGGCGGGCGCTGGCTTTACGGACCGCGCGGCGGAACGGCTGCACCGCCGCCACCTGGCCAGCTATTTCGCGGCGGCCGTAATGATGCCCTATGCGCGGTTCCTGCGTGCGTGCGAGGCCACGGGGTATGATATCGAATTGCTGCAACGCCGGTTCGGCGCGGGTTTCGAACAGGTCGCGCACCGATTGACGACGCTGCAGCGGGTGGGCGCGCGTGGCCTGCCGTTTTTCATGATCCGCATCGATCGGGCGGGCCAGGCATCCAAGCGGTTGTCAGGCGCCAGCAACGCCGCACTGGTTGAGGCCGATGGCCGCTGCCCGCTCTGGCGGCTGCACCATGCGTTTGAGCGCCCCGGATCGCTGACCGTGCAAATGGTGGAGCTGCAGGACGGCGCACGCTGGTTGACGATGGCGCGCACCGTGACGCCGCAGGGCCGGCGATACGGCGCTACGGGCGCTGAATTCGCGGTGGGGCTGGGGGTGGAGGCGGCGCTGGCGGGATCGCTGGCGATTGCGCGCGGGGTTGATCTGGCGGGCGATGCGACCCCGATCGGGCTTGGGTGCCGCGCCTGCCTGCGGGCCGATTGCCCGCAACGATCCGCCCCGCCCGCGGGCCGTGTGCTGATCGTCAACGAGAATGAGCGCCGCCTGTCGCCGATCAGTTTTGCCGGTGACTGATTCCGGCGACTGATAACCCCGCTTTCGCGCTGCGAAGCAACAAATGCTGGACTTTGCCCTGCCACATAGCTGTAAGGCCCGCCAATCTGAGATCGGACTGAGGACGGCATGAATCATAGCGTGGAAAAAGTGTTGTGGGTGCGGCAGTGGAATGAAAGCCTGTTTTCTTTCGCCGTCACCCGGCCGCCCAGCTTTCGGTTTCAAAGCGGCCAGTTCGTGATGCTTGGCCTGATGGTGGAGGGCAAGCCGCTGCTCCGCGCCTATTCGATGGCGTCGCAACATTATGCCGAGGAGCTCGAATTCCTGAGCATCATCGTGCAGGATGGCCCGCTGACGTCACGCCTGCAGCACATCAAGGAGGGCGACGAGATTCTGCTTGCGGCCAAATCGGTCGGCAGCCTGGTGCTCGATGCGCTGCTGCCGGGCAAGCACCTCCACATGATCGGCACCGGCACTGGCCTCGCCCCCTGGCTCAGCCTGGCGCGCGACCCCGATGTGTATGACCGGTTCGACACCGTATCGGTGCAGCACACCGTGCGCAGCAAAAGCGACCTTGCCTATTTCGAGATGCTGTCCAGCAAGCTGGCTGATGATCCGCTGGTATCGGAAGAAGCGGCGGCGAAATTCCATTACGACTGGTCCGCCACCCGCGAGCCCGCCGGGCCGGGCCATGACAATCGCCGGATCACTGATCGCATTCGCGACGGCAGCTACAAGCTTGATCCCGAAACCGACCGGGTGATGCTGTGCGGATCAATGGCGATGATCAAGGAGACGGCGTCGATCCTTGAAGGGCTGGGCTTCACCGAGGGCGCGATGTCCGGCCCCGGCACGTTCGTGCTGGAACGTGCGTTTGTTGGCTAGGGGTTCTTACGCCCCCGCCACCGTCAACCGATCGAGCTGATCCGCGCTCAGCACCAGCGTCATCGCCCCGACCAGTTCCTCCATCTGCGTGACACTGGTGGCGCTGGCGATGGGGGCGGTGACGCCGGGTTGGGCGGCGAGCCAGGCCAGTGCGATCTGCGCCAGCGTGGCACCGGTTTCCGCCGCAATAGCGTCCATCGCGGCCAGCACGCCCAGTTTGCTGTCGATCAGCGGTTGCATCCGCCCGCCGCGCACGCTTTGGCCCAGATCGTCCGCGCTGCGATATTTGCCGGTCAGGAAGCCGGAGGCGAGGCCGTAATAGGGCACCACGCCGAGATTGTGCGTCACGCACAGATCCTGCAATTCGCCCTCGAACTTGTGGCGGCTCACCAGATTATATTCGGGCTGGAGCGCGTGATAATGCGGCAGGTGGTGCGCCGTCGCCAGATCAAGCGCTGATTTCAACCGGGCAGCCGAAAAGTTCGACGCGCCGACCACCCGGATCTTGCCCGCGTCGACCAGCTTGCCGAACGCCTCCAGCGCCGCTTCCTGTGGCACGTCTTCATCGTCCTGATGCGCGAAATACAGGTCGATGGTGTCGATGCCCAGCCGGGCGAGCGATGCATCACACGCAGCGGCGATGCGGGCAGGGGCCAGCTTTGCGCCCCCCTCACCCGGCAGCATGCCGACCTTGGTCGCGACCTGCACGGCGCTGCGCTTCCCGCTCGCTTTCAGCCATTCGCCGATGACGGTTTCGGATTCGCCGCCCCGGTGGCCCGGGGCCCATGCCGAATAGACATCGGCGGTGTCGATCATCGTCCCGCCGCCTGCAACAAATGCATCGAGCACGGCAAAGCTGGTTGCCTTGTCCGCCGTCCAGCCGAAAACATTGCCGCCCAGCACCAGTGGCGCGATGGAAAGATCAGTGGCACCAAGGCGGCGAAGGTTGCTCATGGGGTTTCCTGATCAGACGCGTTGTCGGCCACTAGATTGGCCGACACGCTGTTTTCATCGAGCATCGCTGCTGCTTCGTTCAAGGCCTGCGCTTCGCCCGGCGGTGCACCGCTTTCATCGGTGGCGGGCGCACCGCAGGCCGCCAGCAAAAGCGCCAGCAGCGGCACGGCGCGCTTCACAGGATTATTCGTCAATCTCATTCCCAGCCGCATCAGCCACGTTGCCGATTTTCGTGCCTGCCCGGTCAATCGCGTTTTCGGCGGCGCCAAATGCCTGATCGGCTGCGGCGTCCGTATCGTTGATCGCTTCGCCCATCGTGGCGTTGGCGTCTGCGGTGATGGCTTCGGCGGCCTCGGCAGATTCGTTCTGGGCGTTGGGCGAGCACGCGGCCAGGCCAATCGCGGCGGCGGCCACCAGAGCGAACTTGGTCAGGGTGAACTTGGGCAGGGTGTTCATTGCGGGTGATCCTCCAGGTTGAACGTTACAGGCTCAGGCATTCCAACGCGCCAAGGCTAAACCAGGGTCCATGGCCGCGCAATCAGCTTGCACGAGCCGGGAATCGCATCGGGCAATCATTGACGACATATAAAGATATCTTTATATGATATCGGCGATGACCCTAGCGCTCGACATTTTCCGTGCGCTCGCCGATGCGAGCCGACTGCGCATCATGGCGTTGCTGCAGTCGATGGAACTTTCTGTCGGCGAATTGGCGCAAGTGCTGGGGCAAAGCCAGCCGCGCGTATCCCGGCATGTGAAAATCCTGTGCGATGCCGGACTGGCGGAGCGCCGCAAGGAGGGTAGCTGGGTGTTCCTGGCGCTGGGTGATGCTGCGCTGGTTGGCCCGGTGCTGGCATCACTTGATGCATGGGGCAGCCGGGAGCCTGATCATTGGGCGGTGGCGGACGCGGCCCGGCTGGCGGCGGTGCGCGCAGACCGCGCCGCGGCGGCCAATGCCTGGTTTGAGGCGAATGCCGGGCAATGGGATGCCATCCGGTCGCTCCACATCGCCGAAAGCGAAGTGGAGGCCGCCATCATCCGGGTGCTGGGCGATACGCCGATCGGCCAGCTGATCGATATCGGCACCGGCACCGGGCGGATGCTGGAACTGTTCGGGCCGCAGGCGGCACAAGTGCTCGGGATTGATCGCAGTTCCGAAATGCTACGGCTCGCGCGTGCCAAGCTGGCGGAACGCGGACTTGATCGCGCCGATCTGCGCCAAGCGGACCTGTACGCGCTGCCGCTGGCCGACGCACAGGCGGATGTCGCGATCCTGCATCACGTGCTGCATTTCGCGCAGCAACCCGGTGCCGCGATTGCGGAGGCGGCGCGCGTGCTGAACCCCGGCGGCCGCCTGTTGATCGCAGATTTCGCGCCGCACGACC
>JBBQDD010000218.1:0-4705 GCA_038319335.1 Sphingomonadales bacterium | reverse complement strand
CCGGTTGCGGCAATCGCCGCCGCTGCATGGTCCTGCGTCGAATAGATGTTGCACGTTGCCCAGCGGACAGTCGCGCCCAAAGCCGTCAGCGTTTCGATCAGCACGGCGGTCTGGATCGTCATGTGCAGCGATCCGGTGATCCGCGCGCCCTTCAGCGGCTGCGATGCGCCAAATTCCTGGCGCAGCGCCATCAGGCCCGGCATTTCGGTTTCGGCGATGTTGATTTCCTTGCGGCCAAAATCAGCCAGGCTGATATCGGCGACAACATAATCGTTCTTTTCGAGCACGGTAGCCACTGACAGATCTCCAGCAATGATTAGGGCGCGTCGGAATCGCCGACCACCATCCCTGCCCCCTAATCGCTGCGGGCGGCGAGTGCAATCGAAACATAAAGATATCTTTATATGGCATGTGCCAGCGGCGCAAAAGCGCGATCGGCGTTACGCCCGGCCAGCCCCGCTCGCCAGCAGCCGGGGGTCGATTCCCGCCCCGGCAAAGGCGGTGTGCCAGCGCGCGTCCGCCGCCACATCATAGATCAAGCCGGGTGTACCCGGCGTGTTGAACCATCCGTGCCGCGTCATCTCCCCATCCAGCTGCCCCGGCCCCCAGTCCGCATAGCCAAGCGCCACCACCCATTGTGATGGCCCCCGCCCCGTCGCAATCGCGCGCAAAATGTCGATCGTGCCGGATAGCGACCAGCGCCCCGCCACATTGATCGTATCCTGCCCGCCCCAATCACTGCTGTGGAGCACAAACCCCCGCCCGGGCTCCACCGGGCCGCCCAGATGGACGGGCGCATCCGGGGCCTCGCCCGGTTCGATATCAAACTGCTCGAGAATCTCGTGCAGGCCCAGATCGTCAATCTGTTCCCCAATGCCAATGCCCATCGCGCCCTGGCTGTCATGCGCGCACATCGCGATCACCGCATGGTCAAAGCGCGGATCGCCCATGCCCGGCATCGCGAGCAGGAACTGGCCGGTGAAATAGAGCGGGGCGGGCATGGGATGAGCCTACACGCCAGCACCGCCCGGGTCCAAAACATCCTGCATCACCTGGCCGCTGCTGGCCGCGCGCACGGCACATATTTTATTCGCATCGGTGGCCGCAAATCGCTTCAAACGGCGCAGTGACTGGCCTAATGCGTCACCCACACAGATGTGAAGGACAGGCGGCATGACAATCAAGGTTGGCGACAAGCTCCCCCAGGCAACCCTTTCCAAGGTTACCGATCACGGGCCGGAAGCGGTTGATACCGCCAGCTATTTCGCCGGGCGCAAGGTCGCGCTGTTCTCCGTCCCCGGTGCCTTCACCCCCACCTGCTCTGCCAAGCACCTGCCGGGCTTTGTCGACAAGGCCGAAGCGTTCAAGGCAAAGGGCGTTGACGAAATCGCCTGCACCGCTGTCAATGACGCATTCGTGCTCGGCGCGTGGAGCAAAAGCGCCGCCGCAGGTGACACCGTAACGATGCTGGCGGATGGCAATGCCGATTTCGCCAAGGCGGTCGATCTGGTGTTTGACGGTTCGAAATTCGGCATGGGCACGCGCGGCCAGCGTTTTTCGATGCTGGTGGAGGACGGGGTGGTCACCCAGCTGAACGTCGAGGGGCCGGGCGAATTCCGCGTCAGCTCAGCTGAATATATGCTCGATCAGATGTAATTCGCCGCAATCCGCCGCAGCGCGGTGGAACATCGGATGCGCAGTATCGTTGATTTGGTGTCATTATCCCCAGCTGAAGGATCAATATGATGAGCGATGAGACGATTCAGGACGCAGTCACGACCGGCAAGAGCGCCGCCAAGGAAATCGCCGCCGCCCTGCCCAAGGCTGCCGACGTCAAGGCAGAGGCGAAGTCGTTCCTTGAGCGCGCGCAGGAAGCGATTGAAGAAGCGGTTGAATCGACCGTTGAGGCCGTGAAGGAAAATCCGCTGACCGCAGCCGCGATTGCGGCGGGCGTGGTCGCAGCGGCAGCGGGCACGGCGTACGGCATCAGCACGCTGCTCGACGGCGAGAAGGCATCCGACGCCGAGTAATCTGGCGATCAACCGGGCATCCCCACCCAGGCTGCCCGGTCTTGCCCCCTGACCTACCCTGACTTGCCCCCCCCCCGACTTGCCAGTGTCGCAGTGGTGGATTAGCGGCGGGGCATGAAGAATGCCGCCGAAATTGTCGCCGAGCTGGACCAGCTCTACACCGCCTCTGTCGATCGCCTGCGCACGGCGCTGTCCGCCTATCTGCAGGATGGTACTATTCCGCCAGCGACGATGCGGACCGACGGATCGTTCGCTTATCCCGAAATCCGCCTCACTTATCGCGGCGCCGATTCGCGCCCTACCCCGCTTCGCTCGTTCGGCCGGCTGATTTCGCCCGGCGAATACCGCATTTCCGTCACCAAGCCGGCTCAGTTTGCGGGCTATCTCACCGAACAGCTGGGGCTGCTGATCGAGGATTACGACGTGTCGGTGGAGGCTGGCGCGGGGCGGCAGGAAATCCCTTTCCCCTATGTGCTTGATGCCGGGGCGGCGCTGAGCCTGGACGATGTCTCTGCAACCGAATTGTCGCGCCATTTCCCCGCCACTGAACTCGCCTTTATCGGTGACGAAACGGCAGACGGCCTGCTGGAAAGCCATGACGGCGTCCGCCCGCTCGCGCTGTTCGATGCGCTGCGCACCGATTTCAGCCTGGCGCGGCTTCGCCACTATACCGGCACCCCGCCCGAGCACGTCCAGCGCTATGTGCTGTTCACCAATTACCACCGCTATGTCGATGAATTCGTCCGCTGGGCGGCGAGCCAGCTTGGCCCGGATGCCGATGGCAACCCCAGCCGGTTCTCATCGCTGTCGGGCGCGGGGGGCATCCTGTTCAGGCATGGCGACGATATTGAGGCGGTGCTTGCCGATACCAGCGCGTGGCGGCGGCACCAGATGCCCGCCTACCACCTGATGGCGGATGATCGCACGGGGATCACGCTGGTCAACATCGGGGTCGGCCCGTCAAATGCCAAGACGATCTGTGACCATCTGGCGGTGGTGCGGCCGGAGGCCTGGCTGATGATCGGACATTGCGGCGGATTGCGGCCCAGCCAGCGGATCGGCGATTATGTGCTTGCCCATGCCTATCTGCGCGATGATCATGTGCTGGACGATGTGCTGCCGCCCGAAATTCCGGTGCCGGCGATCGCCGAAGTGCAACAGGCGCTCGCCCGCGCCGCGCAGACGGTATCTGGCCAGTCGGGCGACGAGCTGAAGCGCCGGCTGCGCACGGGCACGATCGTCACGACTGATGATCGCAATTGGGAGCTGCGTTATTCCAAATCCGCGCTGCGCTTTTCGCTCAGCCGAGCGGTCGGAATCGACATGGAATCAGCGACCATCGCCGCGCAGGGCTATCGGTTCCGCGTGCCCTACGGCACCCTGCTCTGCGTGTCGGACAAGCCGCTCCACGGCGAATTGAAGCTGCCCGGCCAGGCCAACCGCTTCTACGAACGCGCAATCGCCGAGCATATGAAGATCGGCATCGAAGCCTGCGAAGAACTCCGCCGCGAAGGGGCCAAGCTCCATTCCCGCAAGCTACGCGCGTTCAACGAGCCACCGTTTCGGTAGGGGTTGCCGATAGCCTCAAAAAGCCTGGTTCAGGCCTTGGGCGGATCGGCAATCATGGCGGTGAAGCTGGCTTCGGCTGCCAGAACCCCGTCGATCATCGCCTTGCCAGCGAATTTGCAGACGCTCGAGCGCTTCTGCACGAATTCGACATGCAGCTTCAGCAGAACGCCGGGTTCCACCGGTTTGCGGAACTTCGCGCCTTCGATCGCCAAGAAATAGTCGAGCTTGCCGGAGCCAGCGAGCCCCAGCGACTCGACCGCCAATATGCCGGCGGCCTGCGCCATCGCCTCGACGATCAGCACGCCGGGCATGATCGGGCGACCGGGGAAATGCCCCTGGAAAAACCCCTCGTTGATCGTCACCGCCTTGATCGCGGTGATCGACCGGTCGAGGATCAGTTCCTCGACCCGGTCGACCAGCAGCATCGGGTAACGGTGCGGCAGCGCCGCCATGACACGCCCGATATCGAGCGTGATCGGCGTCGCTGCCGTTACATCATCGCTCACCGGGTTGGCGGGGTCGTCTTGGCGGGCTGCGCGGGCGCAGCAGCGGCGGGCTGAGCCTGCTGCGGCGGCGTGAGCAGCACGCTGGTGATCGTTGCATTCACTTGCTGCAACGCGGTTGGCGTGATGTCAGTCGTCGGGTCGAATGCCAGCACGGCAGCGCGCGGCACAACAACATTGCCCTTGCGATCCTTGCGGATCTTTTCGGCAACCGGCACCAGCTTTTCCAGGATCTGGAACTTGATATACTGATCCGTCTGCTGAATTTCCTGGCGCAGCGCATTGAAATCATTCTGCGCGGCGTTCAGCGTCTCACGCGCCTGGCCCAGCGCGGTTTCAGTGGCGGGGGGCACGCTGCCGTCGGGCTTGACGATCTTCTTGGCAGCCTCAAGCTGGGTCTTCCAAGCATTTGCTGCGGCCTGCAGCTTTTCCTGCGACGTCTTCAGCCGGGCACCATATTTGGTTTCCAGCTGGGCGTTGCCGTTCTTGCCGGCCAGGCTGTCCTTGTAGATCGCATCCACATCGACCGTCAGCGTCTGTGCAGAAGCAGCGGTTGGCGCAATCGCGGCCCCGGCGAGAAGGGCAAGCGCAACAGCGGAGCTT
>JBBQDD010000217.1:0-4714 GCA_038319335.1 Sphingomonadales bacterium | reverse complement strand
CACGCCGGAGGGGATTTCCGTAAAGCCGCTCTACACCGCCGATGATGTTCGCGACGACCCCGGCCTGCCCGGCTTTGCGCCGTTCACGCGCGGGGTGCGGGCGAGCATGTATGCCGGGCGCGCCTGGACGATCCGGCAATATGCTGGCTTTTCCACCGCGGAAGCCTCCAACGCCTTTTACCGGCGCAATCTGGCCGCCGGGCAAAAGGGACTGTCGGTCGCGTTCGATCTGGCGACCCACCGGGGCTATGATTCGGATCATCCGCGCGTGACGGGCGATGTCGGCAAGGCCGGCGTCGCGATCGACACGATCGAGGACATGAAAATCCTGTTCGACGGCATTCCGCTCGACAAGATGTCCGTCAGCATGACGATGAACGGCGCGGTGATCCCCATCCTCGCCTTTTTCATCGTCGCGGGGGAGGAACAGGGCGTACCGCAAGCGTTGCTCGACGGAACGATTCAGAACGACATTCTGAAGGAGTTCATGGTCCGCAACACCTATATCTATCCGCCCGAGCCATCGATGCGGATCATATCGGAAATCATCGCCTATACATCGGCCAACATGCCGAAATTCAACAGCATTTCGATCAGCGGCTATCACATGCAGGAAGCCGGTGCCACGCAGCTGCAGGAACTGGCCTTCACGATCGCCGATGGCCGTGAGTACGCGAAGGCGGCGATGGCGGCGGGCATGGATATTGATGCGTTTGCCGGGCGGTTGAGCTTTTTCTTCGCAATCGGCATGAACTTTTTCATGGAAGTCGCCAAGCTGCGCGCCGCCCGCACGCTTTGGTACCGCGTGATGACGGAGCTTGGCGCGAAGGACGAGCGTTCCAAGATGCTGCGCACGCACTGCCAGACCAGCGGCGTGTCACTGACCGAGCAGGATCCCTATAACAACGTCATCCGCACGACAGTGGAGGCGCTGGCGGCGGCGCTTGGCGGTACGCAGTCGCTCCACACCAATGCGCTGGACGAGGCGATTGCGCTGCCCACCGATTTTTCCGCGCGTATCGCCCGCAACACGCAGATCGTGCTGCAGGAAGAAACGGGCATCACCCGCGTCGTCGATCCGCTGGGCGGCAGCTATTATGTCGAGGCGCTGACCAGCGAACTGGTCGACAAGGCTTGGGAGATCATCCAGCGCGTCGATGCCGAAGGCGGCATGGCCCAGGCGGTCGCGGCGGGCTGGCCCAAATCGATGATCGAGGAAGCCGCCGCCGCCCGGCAGGCCCGCGTCGACAAGGGCGAGGACGTCATTGTCGGCGTCAACAAATATCGGCTGGCGGAAGAGGACGCGATCGACATTCTGGATGTCGATAATGTCGCGGTGCGCGCCGGCCAGATCGCCCGGATCGGGCGGGTGAAGGCAGCGCGCGACGAGGCGAAATGCCAGGCCGCGCTGGCGGCGTTGAGCGCGGGCGCGGCGGGCGGGGAAAATCTGCTGGCGCTTGCGGTCGAGTGTGCGCGGCAGCGCGCGACGCTTGGCGAAATGTCTGCCGCGATGGAGGCGGTGTTCGGGCGCTACGGGGTGGAAGTCACCCCGATTACCGGCGTTTATGGATCGGCGCATGAATTTGATGCGGGCTGGGCGCGCGCCATCGACGGGGTCGGATCAGTCAGCGCGCGGATGGGGCGCAAACCCCGGATGCTGGTGGTGAAGATGGGGCAGGACGGGCATGATCGCGGCGCGAATGTCGTTGCCAGTGCCTTTGCCGATCTGGGGTTTGAGGTTATCTCCAGCCCGTTGTTCCAAACCCCTGCCGAGGCGCGCGACCTGGCGATTGCAAAGGATGTCGACGTCGTGGGCGCGTCATCGCTGGCGGCGGGGCACAAGACGTTGATTCCCGAGCTGATCCAGCTGCTGCGCGATGCCGGGCGCCCCGATATCAAGGTGGTGGCAGGCGGGGTGATCCCCGCGCAGGATTATGATTTCCTGCGCGCGGCGGGCGTGCAGGCGATTTTTGGGCCGGGCACCAATCTGGTCAATGCCGCGGCCGAGGTGCTGAAACTGCTGGGCCATAATCTGCCGCCGATCGAGGAAGCGGCGGAATGAGTGACGACAGCGTCGCCGCCTTCACCGGCCCCGATCCGGCAAATGACAAGGAAATCCTGCTCTACGATTATTCGAAGCACCTGCTGTCGCTGGCGTTGCTCGGCATCGGCGGGATCATTTCGATCGCGCAGTCGCCGCAAGGGCAGAAGATTCCGGGGATGTTCGTCGCGCTGCTGATCGGGTTTCTTGCCGTTTCCGGCTTGCTCTCGCTGAGTTCCACGGCGGCCATCCTGCGCGCCCGGCAGAATGATCTGCCGGTGCCGCCAAGCGCGTGGCTGTGCAGTCGCGGCGCGATGATGTTTCTGGGCATCGGCGTCGGTGCTTTTCTGACGTTATGGATCAAGGTGTTGCTATGAATTTGCGTACTGACTGGACCCGTGCCGAAATTGCCGCGCTGTTCGATCTGCCGTTCGATGAACTGATGTGGCGCGCCCAGAGCGTCCACCGCGCGCACCATGCGGCGGGGGAGGTGCAGCTGTGCACCCTGCTGTCGATCAAGACCGGCGGCTGCCCGGAGGATTGCGGCTATTGCTCGCAGTCCGTCTCTGCCGAAAGCGGGCTGAAGGCCGATAAGCTGATGGAGGTGGAGGCGGTGCTCGCCGCCGCTGCCGAGGCAAAGGCGAGCGGATCGCAGCGTTTCTGCATGGGGGCCGCCTGGCGCAACCCCAAGGACCGCGACATGGGCGCGGTGATCGCCATGGTGGAAGGCGTAAAGGCGATGGGCCTGGAAACCTGCATGACATTGGGCATGCTGGAGCCGCATCAGGCGCAGCAACTGGCCCATGCGGGGCTGGATTACTACAACCACAATATCGATACATCGCCGGAAAATTACGGCAACGTCATCACCACGCGCACCTTTGCGGACCGGCTGGACACGCTGGAAAATGTGCGCGCGGCGGGCATCAACGTGTGCTGCGGCGGCATCGTCGGCATGGGGGAGACGCGCAGCGACCGGGTGGGCTTCGTCCATGCGCTGGCCACCCTGCCCAAGCATCCTGAAAGCGTGCCGGTGAATGCGCTGGTGCCCGTCAAAGGCACCGTGCTGGGCGACATGCTGGCGGATACGCCGCTGGCGAAAATCGACGATATCGAATTCGTCCGCACGGTGGCGGTCGCGCGGATCACGATGCCGCTGAGCATGGTGCGGCTGTCGGCGGGCCGCGAGTCCATGTCCGAAGCGACACAGGCATTGTGCTTCGTGGCGGGCGCGAACAGCATCTTCACCGGCGACAAACTGCTGACGACTGGCAATCGCGGCGACAGCGCGGACGGTGCAATGTTTGCGAAGCTGGGGTTGAGGCCAATGGAGGGCGAGGAGCCGATGCGGACGCTTGACGTAGCTGCAGTTTTGTAGTTACAGTTGTGTATTGGATTTGGGACGAGAGGAAGGCTGCGGCTAATTATTCTAAGCATCGCGTTCGGTTCGAAACTGCGATGCTGGTGTTCGACGATCCGATGTTTCTTAGTGTGCCTGACCCGCATCCCGATGACGATCGCTGGCGAACGATCGGCATAGTCGGCTCAAGCATTTTGTTTGTCGTTCATACCGTGATCGACAAGAACGGAACCGGTCGTATCATCAGCGCACGTCGGGCCACGTCGATGGAAAAGAGAGTGTATGAAGCGTCACGTTTCTAAAGGCATCACCCCCGAGATCGCTGCGAACCTCGCGGAAATCGAGGCGATGTCCGACGACGACATCGACTTGTCCGACATGCCGGAAGTGACGGACTGGTCGAACGCCGTGCGCGGCAAATTCTATCGACCGGTCAAGCAGCAGGTGACACTGCGGCTGGATGCCGATGTGCTGCACTGGTTCAAGACGCACGGCGGTGGCGCGCGCGGCTATCAGACCAAGATCAACGCGGCGCTGCGCCGGTTTGTTGAGGAAGAGGCGAAGCGGGCGTGAGGGGTGGCGTGACGACCGCAAACCCCGACCGTCACCCCGGACTTGTTCCGGGGCCCACCGCGCAGCAATCGACGCCATCGCAGGGGGAGACGTGGGCCCCGGAACCGGTCCGGGGTGACCGGGTAGTGGCATGAGTCGCCTCGCCGTCCAAGTTTTGTTTTTAGCTTTGGGTCTGATGTGGGGCGCCTATGTCTACGTCGATCTTTTTGCTCACACGTTTGGCGACTGCTTAGACGAGGCGTGCGAGCGCTATAGAGATGCCGCTAGAGGCATGATCTTCTGGCGCGGCCTCTGTGTTTTTATCTTACTTGTCATCGGCTATCGATTGTTTCGCAGGGAACCAGATGCTTAAAAAAATCCTCGTCGCCAATCGTGGTGAAATTGCCTGCCGCGTGTTCCGCACCGCCAAGCGGATGGGCCTTCAAACCGTTGCGGTGTACTCTGATGCTGATGCGCGCTCGCCGCATGTGCTGATGGCGGATGAGGCGGTGCGGCTCGGGCCGGCACCTGCCGCCGAGAGCTACCTCAAGGCCGACCTTATCCTCGCGGCTGCCAAGGCGACGGGCGCGGATTGCATCCACCCGGGTTATGGTTTCCTGTCCGAGCGGGAGAGTTTCGCGCGGGCCTGCGCCGACGCGGGCATCGCGTTCGTCGGGCCGCCCGCCAATGCCATCGCGGCGATGGGCGACAAGATCGAATCGAAGAAGCTCGCCAAGGCGGCGGGGGTCAACGTGGTGCCC
>JBBQDD010000216.1:0-4742 GCA_038319335.1 Sphingomonadales bacterium | reverse complement strand
CTGCCTGATCTTGGCGTGCCCTGGCCCGATCTGGCGGCGTTGCCCGCCGATACTGATCCTAATGCCGGCAACACCGATCTGGCCGAACTGACCCGCTATGATTACCGGGTCGACGGGATCGATGCAGTGGCCGATGCCGTGTTCAAGTCCCGGTTCGACAGTCTTTCCGTCTTGCGGCTGCACAAGGGCGAGCCATCGAACGCCGCCCAGATTGATCGCCGCGCGCGTGAGGATACCGCGCTGCTGCAAACGCTGATGCGCGGCGCTGGCTATTACGATGCGCAAGTCTCCAGCAGCGTGGAAACCGCCACGGCGACGCCGCTGGTGGTGCTAAGCGTGGAGCCCGGTGTGCAATACCGGCTGGAGGGCGTGGCGCTGCCCGGCCTTGCCGACGCGGGCGACAAGGCGGGGCCGCTGCGCGAGGCATTTGGCGTCGCACAGAATGATCCCGTCAACGCCGACGCGATATCGATCGGCGAAGCGGAATTGCGCACCCGGATCGGTGAGCAGGGCTTCCCGTTTGCGCAAGTGGGCCAGGCGACGGTCGTGATTGATCACGCAACGCAGACGGCGACGCTGGAACTGCCCGTCACTCCCGGCGGCGCACGGCGCTTCGGCTCGGTCGTCACTGCGCCCAACCGATTGATGAGGGCCAGCCACATCCAGAAGATCGCGCGCTTCAAACCGGGCGAACTGTTTGACGAAAGCGCGCTGGATGATCTGCGCCGGGCGTTGATCCAGACCGGCATCGTATCGTCGGCAGAGGTAAAGCCGGTTGAAGGCAAGCAGCCCGGCACGGTCGATATCGATGTTGCGTTGCTGCCCGCACCGCCGCGCACCGTGGCCGCCGAACTTGGATACGGCACGGGCGAAGGCATCCGTGCCGCCGTCAGCTGGACCCACCGCAACCTGTTCCCGCCCGAAGGCGCGCTCACGGTGCGTGCGGTGGCGGGCACGCAGGAGCAGTCCGGCGGCGTCATTTTTCGCCGAAATAATTTCGAGGGGCGCGACCGGGTGCTGACCGCGCAGGTGACGGCCTCCAACGTCAACCGCGCCGCATTTCAAGCGACGACCTTCGCCCTCAGCGGTTCGCTTGAGCGCCAGACGACGATCTTTTTCCAAAAGGCATGGACATGGTCGCTGGGTGCCGAACTCGCCGCATCGGACGAGCGCGACGTGATCCTGTCAACGGGCGATCCGCGACGGCGCACGTTCTTCATCGCGGCACTGCCCACCAGCCTGAATTATGATGGATCTGATGATCTGCTGAACCCCAGCAAGGGCTTCCGTCTGGGCGCGCGCGTGTCGCCGGAATTGTCATTGCAGGGGGCGGCGTTCGGTTATGCGCGGATTCAGCTGGATGGCAGCATCTACAAATCCTTTGGTGAACGGATCACGCTGGCGGCACGTGCACGGCTGGGGACGATTGCGGGGGCGCCGCGCGATGCCATCGCCCCGTCGCGTCGGTTCTATTCGGGCGGTGGTGCTTCCGTGCGCGGCTATGGCTTCCAGGATATCGGCCCGCGCGATCCCAACAACGATCCCATCGGTGGCCGCAGCCTGACCGAATTCTCGTTCGAGGCACGGCTGAAGCTGTTCGGACCGTTCGGGCTGGTGCCGTTTTTCGATGCGGGTAACATCTACACCTCGCCGCTGCCGAAGTTTACCGGGCTGCAATATGGTGCGGGCATTGGCCTGCGTTATTACTCAAATTTCGGCCCGATCCGCATTGATGTGGGCACGCCCATCAACCCCCAGCCGGGTGATCCGCGCGTGGCCGTCTATGTCTCGCTGGGACAGGCATTTTGACGGAGGCTGCCCGAGAATCCGCACCCGCGCGCGCCGGAAATCGCTGGCGACGGTGGATCGCGGGCGGAATTGGCGGGCTGATGGCGCTGGTGCTGGCCGCGCTGCTGATCGTCGATTCCAGCATCGGGCATCGCTACATTACCGATCAGATCGCGGCGCTGCGCCCCGCCAACGGTCTGCGCTACACCGTGGGGCGGATCACCGGATCAGTCTATGGCAAGATGACGCTGATCGACGTGACGGTGCGCGATCGCAAGGGGTTGGTGCTGCAGGTGCCGCGCGCAACGCTGCGCTGGTCACCGCTCGCCTGGCTGTCAAACCGGCTTGATATCACGCGGCTCGCCATTCCCCAGGCGCGGCTGGCAAAACTGCCGGAGACGGTGCGGACTGGCAAGCCGAGCCCCGCCTTGCCCGGCTTCGACATCCTGATTGGCGAGCTGCGGGTCGACCGGCTGTTGATCGATCGGGTGGTGACCGGCACGGCGCGAACCGGCAGCCTGTTGGGTCGCGCGGACATTCACGCCGGCCGCGCGCTGATTGATCTGCGGGCTGCAGTTGCGGGCAGCGACCGGCTCGTGCTGAAACTCGATGCAGAGCCTGACCGTGATCGCTTCGATATCGATCTGCGCGCCAATGGTGCAGCAAACGGGCTGCTCGCCCGGCTGTTGCGCGTCAGCAAGCCCATCACCGCGGTGGTAGCCGGGCAGGGCCGCTGGACGCGCTGGCGCGGCACCGCGCAGGCCGATGTTGGTGGCGCGACCGTTGCTGATCTGTCGCTGGGCAACCAATCGGGCGCCTATACGCTGGTCGGCAGCCTGACGCCGTCTGGCATGACGCGCGACAAGCTGGTGCGGCTGGCTATGCCGCGCATTGCCGTGAACGGTGCTGGAACGCTGATCGAACGGCAGCTCGACGGGCGGTTGTCGCTGCGATCATCGGCAATGGCGATTGAAGCGGCGGGCGGGCTCGATCTCGCCAATCGCGCGTTTCGCGATCTGCGCATTCGCACGCAGTTGCTCCAGCCCAAGGCGCTGGTGCCGACCATGGTTGGCCGCAAGGTGGAGCTGCGCGCGATCCTGGACGGCAACTTCGATACGGCGGCCTTCGATTATCGGCTGACTGCTGATTTCGTCTCGTTCGGCAAGGAAGGTTTTGAGGTTGTCCGCGCAGGCGGGCGGGGCCGATTGTCGCCGCAGCCCATCATCGTGCCCCTGCAGCTCACGGTGTCGCGGGTGACCGGGGTTGATGCGGTGGCGGGGGCGATCCTGCGCAACCTGGTGCTGCAGGGTACACTCCGGGTAACGTCGGCCTTCATTACCGGGGCTGATCTGAAGTTTCGTTCTGACAAGCTGAAAGGCAGTTTCAACCTGCTGGTCGACCTGAAAAATGGCCGGTTCGATGTGGGGCTGAACGGCGGGCTGGGGCGCTACCTTATCCCCGGCCTGGGCATTGTCGATGTCGTGTCAAAGCTGCAGGTGGTGCCCGCACCCGGCGGCAAGGGCGCGCGCATCATTGGCACGGCGAATGTGCAGTTCGTGCGGCTCGACAATAGTTTCTTTCGGACGCTCGCTGGCGGGTTGCCGCGCCTGACGACCAATCTGGAACAATCGACTGACGGTATTCTCCACCTGCGCGGCCTGGTGCTGACGGCGCCTGACATCAGGATCACCGGCTCCGGCATCAGGCGGCGGGATGGCAGCGTGGAATTTGAAGGGAGCGGTACGCAGCGCAGCTATGGCCCGCTCACCCTGAAACTGTCGGGGCGGCTGGAACGCCCGACGCTGGACCTCACCTTTGCCCGCCCGAACGAGGCGCTGGGCGTCAACAAGGTGCGCGCGCATCTCGATCCTACGTCGGAGGGGTATGTTTTCACCGCAACCGGCGGCTCCACGCTGGGCGACTTTACCGGCAATGGCCGGATTTTGTTGCCAAAGGGCGGGCAGGCTACCGTGGCAATTGCCGCGCTTGACGTGGGCGGCATCAAGGCGAACGGATCGCTGCTGGCCGCAGAAGGCGGGTTCGATGGCAGGTTGACGGTCGGCGGCGGTGGCGGGGTCAGCGGTGCAATCGCCTTCTCGCCGGTCAACGGAGTGCAGCGGATTGAGGTGCATCTGGACGCCGCCAATGCCCGCGTGCTGGGGGATGCCGTGCTGCGGCGGGGCAAGCTCGATTTGGTGACGATGCTCTATCCGCAGGGCGCTTCGGTGGAAGGGTCGGCGCGCGGCAGTGGCCTGCGGCGCGGATCACTGGGGCTGGCGCGGTTTGAGGGCACGGCATCGCTGCGCGGCGGCGTCGGCACGATCAAGGCCGCCATCGCCGGATCGCGCGGGCGCGCCTTTGATATTCGCGGAGAAGCCGATGTGACGGCTGATCGATACCGCATCACAGCGGCAGGCACGATTGATCGCCGTCCGCTGAAGCTGCTCGAACCCGCCATCGTCACGCGCGTCGGCGATGGCTGGCGGTTGGAACCTACCCGGCTTGAATTCGCGGGCGGCAATGCAGAGCTTGGCGGTCGCTTCACCAGCAATTCCGCGGCCATCGATGCCGTGCTCGCCCGGATGCCGCTGACGGTTCTTGATATCGCCTATCCCGGGCTTGGGCTGGCGGGCAGCGCATCGGGCAAGCTCAGTTACGCCCAAGGGGCAGGCGCTGCCCCGGCTGGGACGATCGACATGACGATCCGGGGGCTCAGCCGGTCGGGCCTTGTGCTGTCGTCGCGCCCGATCGATGTCGGCGTGGTCGGCGTGCTGAAGGCGGATAACGCGGCGATGCGCGCAGTGATGGCCAGCGGCGGCAAAACCATCGGGCGGGCGCAGGCCAAGCTATCACCGCTCGGCAGCGGCAGCCTGACGGCGCGGCTCGCCAATGCCCAGCTGTTTGCGCAGCTTCGTTATGACGGCCCGGCGGATACGCTGTGGCGGCTCACCGGG
>JBBQDD010000215.1:0-4743 GCA_038319335.1 Sphingomonadales bacterium | reverse complement strand
CAGCTGCTGATCCCGATCGATGGCGGGGCGTGGGATGCCGATGGTCGAGCCGAGCTGGAGGATGTGGCCGAGACAATCGATCCGCGGCTGGCCGAAACGGATGATGATATCGACACGATTGGCGGGCTTGCCGCCGTGCTGATCGGCCATGTTCCCGTCGCGGGGGTGTGCATTGATCACCCCAGCGGCTGGCGGTTTGAGGTGATCAAGGCCGATACCAAGCGCATCCAGCGGCTGCGGCTGCACCCGCCCCACGCCGAGCGGATCAGCGACGGCTGAACTGGGGCGACCGCGCACCGATCACTGTATCGATCACAGAGTGCGATTTAATCTGTTTTGTCGATTTCGCTCGCGGCTCTATCAGGCTGTCAGTTCGCTGAGAGGCGACGGACCGGCAGCACCCCTGCCCTACCCCCGCCGGCAAAGCGTCCCCCTCGCTTGGCCATTGGCGGGGCTGATCCGGTCGGTGCGGCCGTCGGCATAACCCCTGTGCCGACGGCCGTTTCTATGACGCGCCGACGGCCGTTTCTTTTTGGCGCAACCGTGGCCGTTCCTTTTGGCCTTTCCCCGCAACCCGATGGCCCCTATCCTGGCGATATGCGCAAACATATCCTGATCTCCCTCGCCATTCTGGTTGTCCTTGCAGGCGGCGCCTGGTTCTGGGCCAGCCAGCCTGATGAGGCGCGGCTGTCGCTGGACGCGGTGACGGGGCCACGCCCCAAAATCACCGCCCCACGCGTGCAGACCATCCCCACGATCAAGGTCGCCGATGTGGTCGGCTGGCAGAACGGGGCCAAGCCGGTGCCCGCCGCCGGGCTGCAGGTGGCGGCGTTTGCCAAGGGGCTTGATCACCCACGCTGGATTTATCAGCTGCCCAATGGCGACATATTGGTGGCGGAAACCAATTCGCCGCCGCGAAAAAGCGGCTTCAGCATCACCGGTGTGGTGATGAAGGCATTGATGTCAAAAGCCGGGGCGGGCGTGCCATCGGCCAACCGGATCACGCTGCTGCGCGACGCGAATGGCGACGGGGTGGCGGAAACCCGGTCGGTGCTGATATCGGGCCTCAACTCGCCGCTCGGCATGGTGCTGGTGGGCGACCAATTGTACATCGCGAACACCGATGCGCTGGTGCGCGTGCCCTACACGGCCGGGCAGACCAAGATCACCGCCAAGCCCGAAACCGTCGTGCGCTATCCCGGTGGCGGCAATCACTGGGCGCGCAACGTGATCGCCAGCGCGGACGGCAAGACGCTGTATGTCGCTGTCGGATCATCCAGCAACATCGCCGAAAACGGGCTGGATGTGGAGGTGAACCGCGCCAACATTCTGGAAGTGGATCCGGTCGCCAAAACATTCCGCGTCTATGCAGCGGGCCTGCGCAACCCCCAGGGGCTGGCGTTCGAACCGCAGACCGACCAGCTGTGGACCACGGTGAACGAACGCGACATGCTGGGTTCCGATCTGGCACCGGATTATATGACGGCGGTCAGCCTGGGTGATTTCTTCGGTTGGCCGAACAGCTATTGGGGTGGCTATGTCGACAAGCGCGTGCAGCCGGAGCGGCCCGATCTGCTCGAATATGCCAAGCGCCCCGATTACGCGCTGGGGCCGCACACCGCCTCGCTGGGGCTGTGCTTTGCGAAGGGCGCGACGCTAGGCGGGCCGTTCACCAATGGCGCGTTCATTGGCCAGCATGGATCATGGAACCGGGTGCCCGTTTCCGGTTACAAAGTGATCTACGTGCCGTTCGCGCCCAACGGTTTTCCGGTGAAGGGGGCCAAGCCCGTCGATGTCCTGTCGGGCTTTCTCGACAAAAATGGCGATGCGCAGGGACGGCCGGTGGGCGTTGCGCTCGACAAGACCGGCAGCCTGTTGGTGGCGGACGATGTCGGCAACGTCATCTGGCGGGTCAGCAGCGCCAGATAGTACCGCTACGGCGGCCCGGGAAAAAATCCGCGTCAACTATTGTCATTCCCATTGCCGGAATCGTCCGACATCGACTACGTATGTTTATGCGTACCCGGTTTGGGTAACGACCGGGCAATGCGCGCAAGCGCGTTGGGGGTGTGGGGGGGCGACTGACGATGGCCATAAGGATTGCGACCAATCCTGAAAAAATGGCAACCAACTGGCGCGTGGCGATGTTCGGCGTGGCCAATATGTTCCTGGCAACCCAGCGGGCATTTTCGTCCGGCGAGGTAGCGATCAGCCCCACCGAAATGCTGATCTATCTGACGGTATGTGTGGCGAATGTGCAAAAATTGATGCGGGAACGATCAGTGCCCGATCACCTATCTGCCACCGCGATTTTGCCGCGCCATCTGGTGATTCCCATTTCGCGTAACGCCATCGCGTCGGCCACTGGCCTGCCGCGCGAAACCGTGCGGCGGCAGGTGGAAAACATGATCAGGCGGGGCTTGCTGATCGAGGATGATCGGGGCGGGGTAACGCCGCCGCCCGGCGTCATCGACATACTGGGGCTGGAACCGATGCTGGAACCGATCATCGCCGAATTCACCAAAACCGCCGAGCATCTCGCCAGGATCGGGGTGATCGAAATTCACGACGATTGATGGGCGACGATTGCGCCGTGGCGACCTGATTTCACCGCGCCGCTGACGTAAACACGCAGCAAATTACGTCGCAAACAGCATCGCATCATCGGCAAACGCCTTGAATTCCAGCGCATTGCCGCTGGGATCGTAAAAGAACATCGTCGCCTGCTCGCCCGGCTGACCCTGAAAGCGGATATGCGGTGCGATGCCAAAGCTGATGCCTGCCGCCGCCACCCGGTCTGCCAGCGCCTGCCAGTCCCCCATCGTCAGCACCACGCCGAAATGCGGCACTGGCACGTCATGCCCGTCAACCGCATTCGCCACCGCGACGGGCTTTGCCGCAGGGTTCAGATGGGCAACGATCTGGTGCCCGAACAGATCGAAATCGATCCACTGCGCCGCGCTGCGCCCCTCCGCACAGCCCAGCACCCCGCCGTAAAAGGCGCGCGCTGCCGCAAGATCATGGACGGGAAAGGCGAGGTGAAAGGGGCGGATCATGCAAAGCTGCTAGCAAATCGCGGCGATCCACGCGATAGCCGCGACGTGATGCACCGCCCCGCCCTGATGTCGCTGATCCTTGGTGGCCTGGCCGCAACGGGCTTTGCGCCGCTGAACCTGTGGCCGGTGACCCTGGGGTGCTTCGCGGCATGGCTGTGGATCGTGCATGATTCGCCCCATTTGCGCGCCGCACTGTGGCGCGGCTGGCTGTTTGGCCTTGCCCATTTCACGATCGGCAATAACTGGATTGCGCGCGCCTTTACGCTGCAGGATGCGATGCCGGCCTGGCTTGGCTATCCCGCCGTAACGATCCTGGCCGCCTATCTTGCGATTTATCCGATGCTGGCGGCCGGGCTGATGTGGCGACTGGCCAGCCCGCGCGCGACCGGCGACCGCGCGACGATGCCCGGGGGCAGCTTCGTGCTGGTCGCCAGCGCAGCCTGGATCGCGACCGAATGGCTGCGCGGCACGATGTTGACCGGCTATCCATGGAACCCGCTGGGGGTGATCTGGCTGCCGGTGCCGGGTGTTGCACGAACGGCGGCGTTGATTGGCACCTATGCGCTTGGCGGCATCGCGGTGCTGGCGGCCGGTGCCGTGATGCTGGCGGCACGGCGCCAGTGGCGGCTGGCAGGGCCGGTGCTTGGCGCGGTGGCCGTACTGGCGCTCAGCGGGCTGATTGGCCCGGAAAACGCCGTCCCGACCGATCCCACCGCCCCCCGCATCCGGGTGATCCAGCCCAATCTCGATCAGGAGGAGCGCCCGCGTGACGATTACGCAGAGGCCAATCTGGCGGTCATCGCCCGCCACATCGGCACGCCCGGCCCGGCGCCGCGCCTGATCGTGTGGCCCGAAGGCGCGTTGCGCCTGTTTGTGGAGGATGGCTATCCGCCTGAATATTACTGGCGCGGCCAGCCAGCGGCGGTGCGCGCGCGGATCGCCACGATGCTGGGGCCGCGCGATATCGTGCTGGCAGGCGGCAACGGCCTGCAGTTTGACGATCGCGGGCAATTGAGCGCGGTCAGCAATTCGGTGCTGGCGATCAACGCCAATGCGCGGCTGCTGGGCCGGTATGACAAGGCGCATCTGGTGCCCTGGGGCGAATATCTGCCCGCCCGCCCGATCATGTCGGCGATCGGCCTGGCGCGGCTCGTGCCGGGCGATGTCGATATCCGGCCCGGCCCCGGCCCGTCCGGCCTGGCGCTGCCCGGCTTTGGGCTGGTTGGTTTCCAGATCTGCTACGAAATCATCTTTTCGGGCGAAACCGTGGACCGCGCGCACCGCCCCCGCTTCATCTTCAACCCGTCGAACGACAGCTGGTACGGCGTGTGGGGCCCGGTTGAGCATCTCGCGATGGCGCGGCTGCGCGCCATTGAGGAGGGGCTGCCCATCATCCGCGCCACGCCGACCGGCGTCTCTGCGATTATCGATGCCGATGGCCGGGTGCTCGCCAGCATCCCCGCTGACCGCGACGGCGCGATCGAGCTGCCCATTCCGCCCGCGCACCCGCCAACATTGTTCGCCATGCTGGGCAATTGGATGGCAGCGCTGGTTGCCGCAGCGATGCTCGCGCTGGCAGTTGCCATTCGCCAGCGAGCGCGATAGGGCGCATATAACAAAATCTTTATATGTGTTTTGACGCTTAATCTACGACCCAACCTGCCGAGGTAGAGGGAATTTCATGCGC
>JBBQDD010000214.1:0-4768 GCA_038319335.1 Sphingomonadales bacterium | reverse complement strand
CGCGCACCGCCCCCCTCTTCATCACGGCCAACGCGCCATGCCTGATCGAGTTTGCGGGTGCCATCCGCCCCTGCGTCGCTGGCGTGCAGCAACAGATGCAGCTTGCCACTGCGCGCCGCCTTTTCGAGGCGTTCGCCGCCGACGACGATCGTGCCAGCGCGTGATTCCAGGCCCAGCCGGTCGAGCACCACTTTCTCCAGCGCATCGGCGATGCTGGCAGGCAAATCAGCGGGCAGGGTGAAGTCCCCAGTTTTGAAGGCACGGGCGAGCGCCCCCTTCAGCTTGCCCTTGGCGATCGCGGTTTCCATTTCGCCGCGCGTCACCCCAATCCACGCGCCGCGCCCGGGCGCCTTTGCACGCACATCGGCATGGACCACGCCGTCGGGGCCCAGCACCAAACGCACCAGATTGGCGCGCGCCGTGCGATCACCGGACAGGATGCAGCGGCGGATGGGGTCGGCGGTCATGCGCTCACCCCCCAGATCAATACGCCGTCATGCTGAACCCGGTTCAGCATCCAACGCGCCACAAATCCCGACAGGACGCGCGGCGCGGTGGACCCTGAAACACGTTCAGGGTGACGATAAAGCGGGTGAAGCCCTAGCGCCTCATCGGGGGGGAGCCGCATGTGCGTCCTCCCTTTGTTGTGCAGCCGACGCGTCACGATCCGCGAGCAGGATGCCGCCCGCGCCGTAATTCTCGGTCGACACATCCTCGATCACGATCTGCAACGCAATCGGGTTTTTGCCCAGCCGATCGACCAGCGAGCGGGTCACGTCAGCGACGATCCCCGCTTTCTGGTCATGCGTGGCGGTGCCCGAAATCCGGATGCTGACAAAGGGCATCAGGCGTCGTCACCTGCGGCTGCGGGAGCGGCTTCTTCCTCATCCTCGAACCAGTGCGCGCGGGCGGCCATGATGATTTCATTGCCCTGTTCTTCGCTCAGCCCATATTCGGCCAGCACGCCGCCCTTGTCCTCGCTGCGGCCCTCGCCACGGCTGTCGGGGCGCTTGTTTTCCGCGTCAGCGCGGCGGCGCGGTTCCTGGCGCTTTTTCTGCACCAGTTCGTCGGTTGCCAGATCGGCCAGATCGTCGAGCGTCTTGATACCCGCCTTGCCCAGCGTCACCAGCATCGCCTCGTTCAGATGCGGCATGCCGGCCAGTGCATCCTCAACGCCCAGTTCGCGGCGCAGGGTGCGGTTGGCTTCCTCACGGCGTTCGAGCGCTTCGGTTGCGCGGTTCTGCAATTCCGCCGCCAGATCGTCATCAAATCCTTCGATCGAGGCAATTTCGTCAACCTCGACATAGGCAACTTCTTCCAGCGCGCCAAAGCCTTCGGCGACCAGCAGCTGGGCCAGCGTCTCGTCGACGTCCAGCTCGTTCTGGAACATTTCAGACCGCTCGACGAATTCCTTCTGGCGCTTTTCGGATGCATCGGCCTCGGTCAGAATGTCGATGGCCTTGCCGGTCAACTGGCTGGCAAGCCGCACATTCTGGCCGCGACGACCGATGGCGAGCGACAGCTGATCATCGGGAACGACGACCTCGATCCGGTCTTCCTCCTCGTCGATCACGACGCGGCTGACGCTGGCGGGCTGGAGAGCGTTGACCACGAAAGTGGCGGTATCGGGCGACCAGGGGATGATATCGATCTTTTCGCCCTGCATTTCCTGCACGACCGCCTGCACGCGGCTGCCCTTCATGCCGACGCATGCGCCGACGGGGTCGATGCTGCTGTCATGCGAAATCACGCCGATCTTCGCGCGGCTGCCCGGGTCGCGCGCAGCGGCCTTAATCTCGATGATGCCGTCGTAAATCTCGGGCACTTCCTGCGCGAACAGCTTTTTCATGAAATCTGGGTGCGCTCGGCTGAGGAAGATCTGCGGGCCGCGGTTTTCACGGCGCACGTTCAAAATCAGGCTGCGGATGCGATCGTTCACGCGCACCACTTCGCGCGGAATCTGCGCGTCGCGGCGGATGACGCCTTCGGCCCGGCCCAGATCAACCACGACATGGCCAAATTCCACGCGCTTGACGACGCCGGTGATGATTTCCCCGACACGGTCCTTGAACTCCTCGAACTGGCGCTCGCGCTCGGCGTCGCGGACCTTTTGGAAGATCACCTGCTTGGCGGCCTGGGCGGCGATGCGGCCGAATTCGATCGGCGGCAGCGGATCGACGATGTAATCGCCGACGACCGCACCGGGCTGAAGCTTCTGTGCTTCCTTCAGGTTCACCTGCTTGAAATAATCATCAACCGCCTCGACGACTTCGACGACGCGCCACAGGCGGAGGTCGCCGGACTGCGGGTCCAGCTTGGCGCGAATGTAATTCTCCGCACCATAACGGGCTCGGGCGGCGCGCTGGATGGCGTCTTCCATCGCTTCGATCACGATGGCGCGATCGATCAGCTTTTCCTTCGCCACCGCATCGGCAATGGCGATCAGTTCGGCTTTATTGGCGGAAACGGCGGATGCGCCGGGGGCAGTGGCCATGGGTATCAGTCCTGTTCTTGCGGGTCAGTGTCAGCCAGATCGGCTTCAGGTTCAAATTCGTCCGCGCCCGCTGTCGAAAGCGGCGCGGTGGCGGCGAGCAGCCGGTCGGTAAACAGCAATTTGGCATCGGCGACCTGATCGAAACCGATCGTCATCGCCTTGTGCTTTTTCACGTCGATGGTGATCCGGTCGCCGTCAACGCCCGCCAGATCGCCGGTCAGCTGTTTGCGGCCATCGATTGGCGCGGTCAGGTGGATGCGCGCCTCATGGCCTTTCCACACATCGAAATCAGCGAGCCTGGTCAGCGGACGGTCGATCCCCGGCGAGCTGACTTCCAGCCGGTACGCCTCCTTGATCGGGTCACGGCCCGCCTCTTCCAGCGCATCGAGCACATCGGAAATGCGGCGCGACAGCGCGGCGCAATCATCGATGTTCAGCTGGCGGGTATCGGGGCGTTCGGCCATCACCTGCAACGTCAGGTCGCCCGCCCCGCCGAACATCTTGACGCGCACCAGATCAAAACCCAGCGCACGCGCCTCTGGCTCGATCAGGTCCGACAAAATCTGGGCGACATCCGCCAAACGAGCTCTCCATAAAAGCAACCGCGCTGCCGGCCCCGATGGGGTCCAGCCTCTGCAGCGTTACCGATGTAGAGAAAGCGCATGGGCGATATAGGCGGAACGCGTTATGCTGGCAAGCATCCAAGCGCATCACCGTGCGTTTCGGTTTTTTGCGCCCCGTCGGAGATGTCCATGCGTCCGTTCTTTGTCCTGCCCCTGCTTGTTGTCGCCTGCGCCGGGAATGCCCAGCAAAACGGCTCCACCCCGCCCGCCGCAAAGCCCTTCACCGAAACCGTGATCGCCGATTTCGATGCACCCTGGGCGATGACCTTCCTGCCCGACGGGCGGATGCTGGTGACGGAACAGGACGGGCGGTTGCTGGTGGTATCCGCCGACGGCAAGGAGCGCGCCGTGGTGAGCGGTACGCTGCCGGTCGACAGTGCGGGGCAGGGCGGGTTGATGGACGTCGTCCTTTCGCCCGGATTTGCGAAGAACCATCAGGTCTATTTCAGTTTTTCGGAAAGCGGCGCGGGCGGCAAGGGCGTGGTGCTCGCGCGCGGCGTGCTGGAATTTGCGCAGGTAAAATGTATCCGCGCGCCGTGCCCGCCGATTGCGCGGCTGAACCAGGTGGAGGTGCTCCACCGCGCCAACCCCTATGTGTCGGGCAACGGCCATTATTCGGGCCGGATCGCGTTTTCACCCGATGGCCAATATCTGTTCTACGCCAATGGCGAGCGCCAGAAATTCGATCCTGCGCAAGACCCAACAATGTCGCTGGGCAAGGTGCTGCGGCTGCTGCCGGACGGCAAGCCTGCGCCGGGCAATCCGCTGGCTGCGAAGGGCTTTGATCCCGCAGTGTGGAGCTATGGCCACCGCAACATCCTGGGCCTGGCGTTCGATGCGCAGGGGCGGCTGTGGGAACAGGAAATGGGGCCAAAGGGCGGTGATGAGGTCAATTTGATCGAACCGGGGAAGAATTATGGCTGGCCCAAAGTCTCCAATGGCAGCCATTATGATGGCCGCGACATCCCTGATCACGCGCCCGGCGACGGGTTTGAGCCACCAAAGGTGTGGTGGAACCCGGTCATCTCGCCGGGCGGGCTGATGATCTATTGGGGCAAGCTGTTCCCGGCGTGGAAGGGCGATGCGTTCATCGGCGGACTATCGTCAAAATCGCTTGTCCGCGTCGATCTGAATGGTGCTGGCGCGCGCAAGGGCGACCAATGGGACATGGGCGCCCGCATCCGCGAAGTTGAACAGGGCCCGGACGGCGCAATCTATGTGCTGGAAGACGGCGAGAGCGGCTCGCAAGGGCGGCTGATTAAGCTGATGCCGACGGGGTAGGGGCTAGTTTTGGTGGGAAGCTGCCGTTTTTCCCCTCAGGCTCGCCACTCCCATATGTAGCTGATGTGAGTAGCACCATGTTCGGTTGCTTCGCGATCTACCTGCTCTAAGGCCGCGTTGAAGCATGCATGAGCGCGTGCCGGGTTCGCCTCACTGCTGAAATCGATTAATGGCTCGTCTATAAGGATGCCCGTCCGGTACAGCTATGTTGTCTCTTGAAGATCTCACGTCTTTTTCGCCTCCAAGAACGTAGCTTTCGACATCGGAGGCGCACTCTGGCAGCCTCCAAGGTACATGGCCATTATTAGCGCCACAACCTTTGCCGTTCTGTCGTCCATTCTCATGTGAGTTGATATGCCTACGCTGCCAA
>JBBQDD010000213.1:0-4774 GCA_038319335.1 Sphingomonadales bacterium | reverse complement strand
CCGATTAAGCGCCGCACACGATAGCCGTGGAAGCGATGACCCGTAATGGAACACCGTCGATGAGCGGTTTCTGAATTGCTGTGTCAGCCAAATGAAAGGAATCTATCGTGCCTAAAGGGCACCCTGCCGATTGGGGGCGGGTGTTTCGGGCGCAATTGTTTCGTCGCCGCGTTGAATCCGCGCGGCCAGCTGCACCGCCTCCACGATGCGCGGATAGACGCCGCAGCGGCACAAATTGGTGATGGCCTTGCGGATTTCCTCTTCGGAAGGATTGCGGTCGGCCTTGATCAGCATCGCGGCGGCCATGATCATGCCGGGAATGCAAAAGCCGCATTGCGGCACATTCTTGGCGATGAACGCCTGTTGCACCGCGTGCGATCGATCGCGCGACAGCCCCTCTATCGTGGTTACGAACGTGCCCTCAATCGCACCGATCGTCGCCTGGCATGATCGCACCGGTTCGCCATCGATATCCACGGTGCACGCGCCGCATTGCCCGGTGCCGCAGCCATATTTGGTGCCGGTCAGGTTCGATGCATCACGCAGTGCCCAGAGCAGCGGGGTCTGCGGATCGAGCCGGTATTCCACCGGCTGGTTGTTGACGGTGAACCTTGTCACGCGGATTCCCCCACAGGACGCGGCGGGCTGGCGGCGTTGGAAACCATCCGCTGCCCGTCAATCACGATCGGGCTGGCAACACCGGGAATGCCCCCGCGATCAATCGCCATGCCGCGCGCGATGACCTGGGGATCGGCGAACACCTCATCCACCCGGTTGATCGGCCCGGCGGGAACGCCCGCCTGCTCCAGCGCCTCATACAGATCGGCCTTGCGCCACGTAACGATTGTGGCGGTCAGCGCCGCGATCAGCGCGGCCCGGTTGGTGACGCGCGCCGGGTTGGTCGCAAAACGCGTGTCGCTCGCCAGTGGCAGCGCTAGCACATCGCACAGCTTGCGGAACTGCCCGTCATTGCCCACCGCGATGATCAGATCACCGTCGGCACAGACAAAGGATTGATAGGGGGCCAGGTTCGCATGGCCATTGCCCATCCGGTGCGGCACCACGCCCGATGCCATCCAGTTGAGCGCCTGATTGGCGAGCACGGCGACCTGCGTGTCCAGCAGCGCCATATCGATATGCGCGCCGGTTCCGGTCACATCCCGCTGGCGCAGCGCGGCCATGATGGCGACTGCCGAATACACGCCAGTGAAGATATCGGCATAGGCGATGCCGCTCTTTTGCGGGGCGCCGTCCGGCTCGCCCGTCATCGACATGATGCCGCCCATGCCCTGGATGATGAAATCATATCCCGCGCGGTGGGCATAAGGGCCCGTCTGGCCGAAACCGGTGATCGAACAGGTGATGAGGCGGGGGTTGATAGCGCACAGGCTGGCGTGATCCAGCCCGTATTTCGCCAGCCCGCCCACCTTGTAATTTTCGATCACCACATCGGCATCGGCCACCAGTGCTCGCACTGCCGCTTGCCCTGCTGGCGTGGTGATGTCGATCGCGACGGATGATTTGCCGCGATTGGTGGAATGATAATAGGCCGCATCCAGATTGCTGCCATCAGGCGCGATCATGAAGGGCGGGCCCCAGTGCCGGGTATCATCCCCCGCGCCCGGCCGCTCCACCTTCACCACCTCTGCCCCCAGATCAGCGAGCAACTGCCCGCACCACGGCCCGGCGAGGATGCGGGCGAGTTCGATCACCTTGATGTTGGCGAGGGGGCGGTTGGTCATGCTGTCTTCGTCGGCGGGACCGCGCACTAGGTCAAGGGTGTTGAGCAGGCATCTGGCCCGCCTCCTACCTAACTTCGTCACCCCGGGCTTGACCCGGGGTCCCGCTATCGTCGCAGATCGTCATGCCAGTCTATCGAACAGGTCCTGCCAATCAGGATTACCGCGCTCGATCAACGCAAACTTCCAGGCTCGGTGCCAGCGCTTTATCCGCTTTTCATGGGCAATCGCATCGGTAATTGATGAGGTGTGCTCCGCCCATACAAGGCGATGTAAAGAATAGCGGCGGCAGAAATCTGATCCATCGCCCGTGCGGTGCTGATGCATGCGTGCCGGCAAATTCGATGTGACGCCAACGTACATCGTGCCCCTGTAACGATCGGCCATAATGTAAACCCAGCCGCCACCATTCATGATCAGCGCTGCAAAACAACAGCGGGACCCCGGGTCAAGCCCGGGGTGACGGGGGAGGGGGTAGTTTTGCGCGCACCATCGTCACACCATCGGCTCGCGCACCGCATACACGACATGCCGGGTGGTGACCCCGGCCATTTCATATTCCGGGTTGCGTTCCGGCAGCAGCACGCCGCCGATCTTTTCCATCGCCCGGCGGGAGCGGACATTTTCCTCACCCACGTAAAACACCGCCGCGTCGAACCAGCGCAGCGCGTGGTTGACCATCAGCGTCTTGATCTCGCGATTGGTGACGCCGCCCCAGTATTCGCGCGCCAGGAAGGTCCAGCCGATTTCCACCTCGCCCGGCTCCACCCGGCTGCGGTCATACCGGCTCGATCCGATCACCGCGCCGCTGGCCTTGTCGCGGATCACCAGGCACCCGCCCGATGCCAGCGCATCGTTGAAGAAGCGGCGGAATACCGGCTCCTGCCAGCGATCATGCGCAGGGTGGACGGCCCAGATCAGCGGATCGGCGGCCACCGCGAACAGCGCATCCCAATCCTCAGCGCGCAGCGGCGACAGCGTCACCGTGACGCCGGTCAGCGACGGTTGCGCATCAAAGGGTGAGGGCGCCGTCATCAGAAGGCCGAAATCCCCGTGATCGCGCGACCCAGGATCAGCGCATGCACATCATGCGTGCCTTCATAGGTGTTCACCGTTTCCAGGTTCATCGCGTGGCGCATCACCTGATATTCGCCCGAAATGCCGTTGCCGCCGTGCATGTCGCGCGCCGCCCGCGCGATATCGAGCGCCTTGCCGACATTGTTGCGCTTGACGATGGAGACCATTTCCGGCGCGAACTTGTGCGCATCCATCAGCCGACCAACCCGCAAGCTCGCCTGCAGGCCCATCGCGATATCGGTCTGCATATCGGCCAGCTTTTTCTGGAACAGCTGCGTCGCGGCGAGCGGGCGGCCGAATTGCTTGCGATCAAGCCCATATTGGCGCGCGGCGTGGAAGCAGAATTCCGCCGCCCCCATCGCACCCCAGCTGATGCCGTATCGCGCCCGGTTCAGGCAGCCGAACGGCCCCTTTAGCCCCTGCACATCGGGCAGCAGCGCGTCCTCACCGACTTCCACTTCGTCCATCTGGATCATGCCGGTGATCGACGCGCGGAGCGACAATTTGCCCTCAATCTTGGGCGCGACCAGCCCCTTCATGCCCTTTTCCAGGATGAAGCCGCGAATGCCGCCGCCATGCGCGTCTGATTTTGCCCAAACGATGAACACATCGGCGATTGGCGCATTGGAAATCCAGGTCTTGGCGCCCGAAATCAGATAGCCGCCGTCCACCTTGACGGCCTTGGTGGTCATTCCGCCGGGGTCAGAGCCGGCATCAGGCTCGGTCAGGCCGAAACAGCCGATATATTCGCCGCTTGCCAGCTTGGGCAGATATTTGCGCTTCTGTTCCTCGGAGCCAAAGGCGTGGATGGGGTACATCACCAGGCTGGACTGGACGGACATCATCGACCGGTAGCCCGAATCAATCCGCTCCACTTCGCGCGCGACCAGACCATAAGCGACATAGGATGCGCCGACCCCGCCATATTCCTCTGGCACCGTCGGCCCCAACAGGCCGAGCGCACCCATTTCGCGGAAGATATCCGGATCGGTCGTCTCGTTCTGAAAGGCGTCGATGATGCGCGGGGCCAGCTTGTCCTGCGCATAGGCGGCCGCGGTATCGCGGATCATCCGTTCATCCTCGTCGAGCTGATCGTCGAGATTGAAGGGGTCCGCCCAATCGAACCTGCCCATGCTGCTCATGCTGATGCTCCTGCGATGCTGTGCGACCCCGCATTCCGCGTGGGCGTCGATTTGTCCAGCCCCACCCGGTACAAGGCCGGTATGATAGACCAGATTCGCCCGTGCCGCAGCGCCCTTTATCTGCCCGCCTCGAATGACCGCGCCATTGCCAAGGCGCGGACGCTGCCGTGCGATGCGGTAATCCTCGATCTGGAGGATGCCGTCGCGCCTGAGATGAAGGCGGCGGCGCGGGACGCGGCGGTGGCGGCGTTTGTTGAAGGCGGCTTCGGGCGGCGGTTGCGGGTGCTGCGGGTGAACGGGATTGATACCGACTGGGGCGCGGATGATCTGGCGGCGGCGGCGATGCTAGATATTGACGCCGTGCTCGCCCCGAAGGTGGACGGGCCGGAGGATGTGGCGCTCTACGACGCCGCGCTCGCCGCCGCGCGGCCGGGCGTTCAGCTATGGGCGATGATCGAGACATGCCTGGCTGTCGGCAGGCTGCAGGCAATTGCCGATTGCGCTCTCTCCACTCGGCTGGCGGGCTTCGTGATGGGCACCAACGATCTCGCGCTGGAAATGCGCGCCGCCGCGATGCCGGGGCGGGCGAATATGCTGCCGATCCTGACCCTGTCGGTCGCCGCCGCACGATCTCGCGAGCTGATCGCGCTGGACGGGGTGTGCAATGATTTCAGCGATCTCGACCGCTTTCGGGCGGAGGCAGAGCAGGGCCTGGCGCTGGGATTTGACGGCAAAACGCTGATCCACCCGGCGCAGGTTGAGCTGTGCAACGAGGTGTTCTCCCCCAGCCCGGCGCAGATTGATGCTGCACGCAGG
>JBBQDD010000212.1:0-4814 GCA_038319335.1 Sphingomonadales bacterium | reverse complement strand
CCGCGCACGTAACCCGCTATATCCGTTCGCTCGCTAACGCGGTTGGCGCGGCAAGAAAGGTAGTCGCATGACCTGGCTCAGCAATGTCCGTAACGCATTGTCGTTCGTCGTCCCCGCCAAGAAGGAGACGCCGGATAATCTGTGGCACAAGTGCAAGGGCTGCGGGCAGCTGATCTTTGTGAAGGAGCTAGAGGATAACCTCCATGTCTGCCCGACCTGCGATCATCATGAGCGGATCGGGCCAAAGACGCGGTTTGGCTACACGTTCGACGGCGGCAGCTACACGGTATTGCCGCAACCGCGCGTCCAGGAAGACCCGCTGAAGTTCCGCGATACGAAACGTTATGCTGACCGGATCAAGGCTGCTCGCACCGCGACGGGCGAGGGCGATGCGCTCGTCAACGCACGCGGCAAGATCAGTGGACGGCGCGCCGTTGTGGGCGTGCAGGATTTCGCCTTCATGGGCGGATCAATGGGGCTCGCGGTGGGCGAAGCGTTCGTCGCGGGCGTCGAAGCGGCGATCAACGATCAATGCCCCTATATCATCTTCACCGCATCCGGCGGCGCGCGGATGCAGGAGGGCATTTTGTCGCTGATGCAGATGCCGCGCAGCACCGTGGCCATCCAGATGCTCCACGATGCCGGGCTGCCCTATATCGTTGTGTTGACTGACCCGACCTCTGGCGGCGTGATGGCCGCTTATGCGATGCTGGGCGATGTGCAGATTGCCGAGCCCAAGGCAACACTGGCATTTACCGGCCGCCGGGTGATCGAAAACACCATCCGCGAGAAATTGCCCGATGATTTCCAGACATCGGAATATCTGCTCGCGCACGGGATGATCGACATGGTGAAGCCGCGTCGGGAACTGCCCGAAACACTGGGCCAGCTGATCGATTTTCTGTGTGCCAAGGCGGCGGCATAGCCCGCAACGCCGCGTTTTCGGGTTGAAACCCAGCTATGGCCGATAACGCCAAGTCGTCCTCGCCCGCCGTGCAGGCGCAGCTTGATCGGCTCTGGGCGCTTTCTCCCGGGGACGATATTCTGGGGCTGGAGCGAATCACCGCGCTGCTCGACCGGATCGACAACCCCCACCGCGCGCTGCCGCCGGTGCTGCATGTCGCGGGCACCAACGGCAAGGGTTCGACCTGCGCCTTTCTGCGTGCCGCGATCGAGGCGTCGGGGCTGGCGTGCCATGTCTATACCAGCCCGCATTTGGTGCGGTTCAACGAACGCATCAGGATCGCGGGGCGGTTGATTGATGATGATGCGCTGGCCGCGTTGCTGGCCGAAGTGTTGAGCGCGGCAGGCGATATTGGCGCGAGCTTTTTCGAGGTGACGACCGCTGCTGCGTTCCTCGCCTTTTCGCGCGAACCCGCCGATGCCTGTATCATCGAGGTGGGGCTAGGCGGGCGGCTCGATGCAACCAATGTGATTCCGGCGCCGATCGTCACCGGCATCGCGCAGCTCGGCATCGATCATCAGAGCTTTCTGGGCGATACCATCGAGCAGATCGCCGGCGAAAAGGCAGGCATCGCCAAGCCTGGCGTGCCGCTGGTGACGATGCGCTATCCGCCGCATGTCGCGCAGGTGGTGCGCGGCGTTGCGGAACGGGCCGGCGCGCGCGTCAGCATGTTGGGCACGGCGTGGCAGCTACGCGTGGGTGAAACGCTGCACTATGCCGATGATCGCGGCACCATCGACACAGGGTTGCCGCGCATGGCCGGGCCGCATCAGGCCGAAAATCTGGGCCTGGCCATCGCGATGCTCCAGCATCAGACCGCGCTCGCCATTCCGCCCACCGCCTATCGCGCCGCTGCCGAATGGACCGAATGGCCCGCGCGGATGCAGCGGCTCTCCCCCGGCCCGTTGCTCGCCCGGTTGCCGCCGGGCAGCGAGCTTTGGCTGGACGGCGGGCATAATCCCGCCGCCGCGACGGCAGTGAGTGCCGCGCTTGAGGCGCGGGCGGGCAAGCGCCCTGTCCACCTGGTGCTCGGGATGCTGGCCAACAAGGATCCCCACGGTCTGCTGCTGCCCTTTGCCCGCTATGCCCGCTCGCTGCAGGCGGTGCCGGTGCCTGATCACGCACACCACGCACCATCTGCGCTGGCGGCAGCGGCATTGTCACTCGGGTTGCGAGGGGAGATCGCAGGCGATGTGCCCGCCGCGCTGGATGCGATTGCCGATCGTGCCGATCCAGCCAATCCGCCGGTCGTATTGATCCTGGGCTCGCTGTATTTGGCGGGTGGTGTGCTGGCTGCAAATGAGCAGGTGCCCGGATAGTTATTGCGATTGACTTGCAATAGCGGAAATGAAATGTTCGGGTCACTCGATCGGAGCATTGACCATGAACCCTGCCATCACCGAATTCGCCCAGCCGCTGCCGCGCGCCATGCCCGCCGATGCTGACACCCGGCTCTTCATCCTGGCGGTTCGGCGGATGGGCGTGCACGGGATCGACGATGCCCAGATTGCCAGCCATTTCATGTCGGCATTCGGCCCGGCTTTTCGCCGCCCCCTCATCACCATCCGGGTGATGATGACCGAAATCGCTGCCGCTGCGAGCACACCAATCACCATCGCGCCGTGCTGCTGCAGCCGAATCACCGGAGCGGAAGCAGCGCTGGTCGACATTATCGCCAGGCTTGATCACCAGCCGCTGGCCGCGCGGGCGCTGGCGGCTGATCTGCTCGGCAATCGGCGGGTCGACGCGGTGATGGCAACGCTGGCCATGGTCGCCAACGCCTTTGCCGATGCAGGCCGCCCAATCGGCCTACGGCGCCACGCGTCAGGATTCGGGCAGGGTTTCATCCTTTGACGCCTCAACACCAGCATCGCCGATCGCCTGATCCACCAACCCGGTGCGGATCATCCACCAGAACAGCAACACACCGGGAAGGGCCACGACCGTGGTGATCCAGTAGAAGGTGACATAGCCGAACTGTTCGACCATCGCGCCCGCCGTTGTTGCGGTCAGCAATCGGCCGACGACGCTGGAAGCCGCAGAAATCAGCGCATATTGCGATGCCGTGTAGCGCAAATCGCACAGCGCCGCGAAATAGGCGACAACGGTGACGCCGCCGATCCCGCTGGCGAAATTCTCAAACCCTATCGCCCCTGCCAGCCCCCAATTGCTGTGGCCCGCGCCTGCCAGCAGCGCGAAGCTGGCATTGGATACTGCCATCAGGATCAAGCTCCACAGCACCGATTGCTTCATGCCGATCCGCGCATAAATCGCCCCGCCGACAAAAATACCGATCAGATATGCCCAAAAGCCGACACCGACATCGTAAATCGCGATCTCATCATTCGTGAAACCAAGATCATTGAGCAGCAGGCGAAGCACGATCTGGCCCAGGGTATCGCCAATCTTGTGGATCAGGATGAACACCAGAACGATGATCGCCCCGTTGCGCTGGAAAAACTCAGTGAACGGCCCGACGATCGACGCGATCAGCTCGCCCATGCCGCGTTTGCGGATTGGTTCGCGGTGCCGCGTCGGTTCGCCTAGTACCAGCCCGGTAATCATCGCGGGCAGCGCAAAGGCAGCGCAAGCAAGATAGGCGCCTTCCCACCCGACCCGCGATGCCAGAAACAGGGCCAGTCCCCCCGCCGCGACGGAGCCGATCCGCCAGCCATATTGCGTCATCCCGGAGCCAACGCCGAGCTGATATGGCTCGAGCTGTTCGATCCGGTAAGCGTCTATCACGATGTCAAACGTCGCGCCTGCAAACCCCACCAAAATAGCGGCGACCACGGTCGCGCCGATATCACTCGCGGGGTTGACGAGGGCCAGATTGGCGACCGCCGCCATCACCAGAACGCCCGCCAGCAAAAGCCACGAAACGCGCTGCCCCAGATGGCCGATCACCGGCAGCCGCACCCCATCCACCACCCATGCCCAAAGCGGTTTCAGGTTGTAGACAAGGAAAGCCAGCGTGAACGCCGTGATCGTTTTCTTGTCGATCCCGTCCTGCGCCAACCGGCTGGTCAGTGTCGCGCCGATCATCGCATAGGGAAAGCCCGACGACACACCCAGGAAAAACGCGGCGAGCGGTGCCTTTTCGACATAGGGCCTGATGCCCGATAGCCAGTCGCTCTGCGTCTCCGTCGTCATCTGCCACTTGCTCCCCGCACCATTCAGGCCGACACTAGCCGCAAAAGAGGAGAAGGACAGCCATGAACGTGCACGCACCGCACGGCTTGCGCCCGACCGGGGGGCAGCTGGCACTGGCCGCGCTGCTTGCCAGCGGCGGGACCCGCGCGAGCGCCGGGATCACCCATGTCGATGCCGCCGCCTATACATCGCCAGATCGGCATACAGCGGAACAGCGCGACATCTTTGCGCGCGTGCCGCTTGTCATCGCGCCGTCCGCCTTGCTGCCGGATGCAAACATGGCGGTACCGCATGATGGCTTTGGCAAGCCGCTGCTCATCACACGCGACAAGGCAGGCACGGCGCATGTGTTCCTGAACGTATGCCGCCACCGGGGCACGCGCCTGCTGGAGGGCAGCGATCCGATTTGTGCACCGCGCCTGATTTGCCCCTATCATGCCTGGAGCTATGCGCTGGACGGCCGGCTGACCGGCATGCCCCGCCCGGAGACGTTTCCCGGCCTCGACAAGGCAGAATTCGGGCTGAAGGCGCTGCCAACGGTGGAGGCTGGCGGGCTGATCTGGTTCGCGTTCGACGAGGCGGCCGATTTTACCGAAGTGCGCGCGCTGGGCGACGATTTTGAGGCGTTCGACCTGCCCGGGCAATTCATGTTCCGGCGCAAGACGCACCGCGTTGCCGCGAACTGGAAACTGATCAT
>JBBQDD010000211.1:0-4827 GCA_038319335.1 Sphingomonadales bacterium | reverse complement strand
CCGTCGCCAGAGACATCGATTCGCTTGAACGCGCCTTTGGCGAAGTGGATGATCGGCTGGGTGGGTTGAAGGGCGCGGCAGACACCTTCTCGGCCAGCGTCGCCGCCTAACGGGCAGCGTCACCGCAGCGAAAGCTGGGGTCTCAAGCAACCGACGTCGCACCCCTCCGGTGGACGCCACCCGCTTTCGCCGGGGTGACGAAACGGAAGAAGCCCGTTAATCGCGGGGGATGACCAACATCCTCCTCACCGGCAGCAGCCGTGGCATCGGTGCCGCGATTGCCGCCGCGCTCAATTTGCCCGGCATTCATGTCATCGGCCATGGCACTGGCAGCGGCATCGCCGCCGACTTTGCCGATCCCGCCGCCCCCGCCGCTTTGTGGCAGGCGGCGATGGTTCAGTTCGGCGGGCAGATCGACATTTTGATCAACAACGCTGGTGTGTTCGAAGAAAACCCGATCGACCAGGACGAGGCCGCGTGGCTCGCCAACTGGAACCGCACGCTGCAGATCAACCTCACCGCGTCCGCCGCGCTGTGCCGCCTCGCGGTGCGGCACTGGCAGGACCGCGCTGCGCCCGGCCGCATCATCAACATCGCCAGCCGCGCCGCCTATCGCGGAGACAGCCCGGCGCACTGGCACTATGCCGCCTCCAAAGCCGGAATGGTCGCGATGACCAAGTCGATCGCACGGGGCTATGCGCATGAGGGGATATTGGCGTTTGCGATCTGCCCCGGTTTTACGATGACGGGCATGGCCGAAGACTATCTGTCGAGTCGGGGCGGCGACAAATTGCTGGCCGACATTCCGCTGGGCCGCGTCGCCGACCCCGCCGAAGTCGCCACCGCCGCGCGGTTCCTGGCGCTAAAGGCCCCGCCATCGATGACCGGCGCGGTGCTGGACATCAACGGGGCGAGTTATGTCCGGTAGCTGGAAACTCACCCTGCCCTGCACGCGCGCAGAGGCGGAGGCGATTGATGCGGCGGATGATCTGGACATTTTTCCACCGCCGGTGTTCATGACGTGCGAGATCACGCCAGACGACGCCGATGACTGGCAGCTGGAGGCGTTTTTCGATGGCAAGCCGGGTGCTGACGCGCTGAAGGCGGTGCGCGCGCTGGTGCCGAGCGCGGGTGGCATCACCGCAAAGCCCGTCCCCGTGCCCGATCAGGACTGGGTAACGCTGAGCCAGGCGGGGCTGGAGCCGGTGCAGGCCGGCCGTTTCTTCGTGCACACCGCCGCCCATGCCGGCGCCATCCCGCCCGGCACCCGCGCCTTCCAGATCGAGGCGAGCCGTGCGTTCGGCACGGGGCATCACCAGACGACCAGCGGGTGCCTGACGATGCTCGATCGGCTGAAGCGCCAGGGGTTCCAGTCGCGCAACCTGATCGACATCGGCACCGGCACCGGGCTGCTCGCCTTTGCCGCGCTGCATTTGTGGCCGGGCGCCTATGCCACCGCGTCGGACATCGACCCGGCATCGATCGACGTCACGCGCGAAAATGCAGCGATCAACGGCGTGGCGACAGGTTTGGAGCGCGGCCAGGTTGCGCTTGCCGCCGCGCCGGGATTGCAGCACCCGCTGCTCATCAACCGCGCGCCCTATGACCTGATCATCGCCAACATCCTGGCGGGGCCGTTGATGGCGCTGGCCCCCAGCATCGCCGCGGCGCTCGCGCCCGGGGGCATCCTGGTGCTTGCCGGGCTGCTCAGCGATCAGGCACCGGCCGTCATTACGGCGTACCGGCGGCAGGGGCTGTTGCCGATGGGGCGGATCACGATGGGCGACTGGCCAACGCTGTGGCTGCGCAAGCGCGCGCGTTATGGCCGCAGCCGAACGACCCGGCTCGCGCCACCAATGCCCGAGGCACCCAATTTCGGCAGCTGGTAAGCGGTCCCCAATCGGTGCCCCGGAGTCAAGCCAGCGCCCGCAAGCGCGCCAGATCGTCAGGCGTATCCACGTCGATCAATTCATCCGGGCTGGCGATGATGTGCACGCCGCCGCGAATCATCGCCCGCCCCCCTGCATCGCCCGCCGCCCCGGCGAGTTCGGCAAACCGTGCTTCGGCAAACAAGGCGGGGGGGCCGGGCTGGACGCCATCGCTGGACGCAACCACGAAATCCGTGCCCTCCGCCGCATCCAGCAGGCGATAGATATGAGCAGCGGTAACGCGAGGCATGTCTGCCAGCGCAATCAGCATTGCCGCCGCCCCTGCCGCCTGCGCCGCCGCCACGCCCAGCCTCACTGATCCTGACAGCCCCTCTTCGGTCGCGGGATTGGCAATCTCCCGGTAGCCCCTTACCCCGAAATCAAGCGCCGTGCCCGATGTGATGGCGACCCGGGCCAGGAACGGCACATCCTCCAGCGCCGTCACCACATGCATCGCCAGCGGTTGGCCCAGAAAATCCGCCGCCAGCTTGTCATCATCGCCAAACCGCAACGACCGGCCCGCTGCGAGCAGCACCAGCACCGTACGTTCAGGCGCGATCACGCCACTTTCGCGTGGAATGCCGCGACCATGGCAGCGGCAACCGACAGCGCGATCTCCGCCGGGCCAACCGCGCCGATATCCAGCCCGACGGGCGCATCGATCCGGTCGAGATCAGCCAGCGCCACGCCCGCTGCCGCCAACCGTTCGCGCCGCGCGGCATGGCTGCGCCGTGATCCCAGCGCACCGACATAGCCGGTGGGTGCGGCCAGCGCGGCGATCAGCGCGGGATCATCGATCTTGGTATCATGGCTGAGCGTGACAACGGCGGTCGACGATCCGGGCGCATAGGCCACCACGGCTTCGTCGGGCCAGCGATCGTCCAGCGTCACGCCGGGGAAGCGCTCCGCCGTCAGGAAGCGCGCGCGTGGATCGATCACCACCGTGGCGATGCCCAGCTCGCGCGCCAGCCCGGCCAGCGCCTGCGCAATCTGCACCGCGCCGATGATCAACAGTCGGCGGGGCGGATCATAACGGTTGATGAAGGCCGCGCCATCGGCGGGGCGCAGGCTGCTCTGGCCCGTCGCCAGATCGGTGATGACGGATATCGCCTGGCCAGCATCGCGGGCTTCGCCGATGCGGTCAAACAGCTCCGGGTCGAAACCTTCCGCCGAAACGGGCTGTACCAGCACCTCAATCTCGCCGCCACAGGGCAGGCCGACTTCCCACGCGGCGGCATCGGCCACGCCGTACCGTTTCAGCTGGAACGGCGCGCCTGCAATCACATCAGCGGCAGTCGCCATGATGTCGCTTTCCACGCACCCGCCGGAGACTGACCCTTCGAACCGGCCATCGCCATGGACCAGCATATGGCTGCCCCGCGGGCGCGGCGCTGAGCCCCAGGTGGATACCACCGTGGCCAGCGCCATCGGCGCACCTTTCCAGGCGGTGGCGGCAGCGAGGACGGAGTCGTTATCGGCCATGGGGTTCCTCGACCTGTGCTGTTTCGTCATTGCGAGCGAACCGAAGCAATCCAGCCCATCCGCGTGTAGCACGCTGGATTGCTTCGCTGCGCTCGCAATGACGACCTATATATTGTCCACCGATCACACCGGCGGCAGACCCGGCAAAATCTGGTCAAGTGTCATTGGCCAGTCCCTCACCCGCACCCCGCACGCATTGTAGATCGCGTTGGTGATGGCCGCCCCCGCGCCTGAAATGCCCAGCTCGCCAATGCCCTTGGCACCCACTGGGCTGGCATGCTGATCGACTTCCTCGATAAAATAGGCCTCGATCTGCGGCACATCGGCATTCACCGGGATGTGATATTCCCCCAGATCGCGGTTCACGTAACTCCCGCTCCGCTGATCGAGCACGGCATGTTCGTGCAGCGCATAGCCAAGCCCCCAGATCATCCCACCCAGCGCCTGGCTGCGCGCCGTCTTGGCGTTCAAAATGCGCCCGCAATCGAACACGCCGAGCATCCGCCGCACGCGCACCTCACCGGTGACGGCGTTGACGGCCACCTCGGCAAACTGCGCGCCGTGCGTGCCCTGGCTATAGGCGCGGCTGTTCTTGCCGGGACGCAGCACGCCCATCGCCTCGATCGGTTCGCCACCGATCAAGTCGCTGATCGGCACGCGGCGGTTGCCCGCAATCGCATGGCCATCCTTCAGCGTCATGTCCTCTGGCTTAGCATCCATCCGCCGCGCCAGTTCCGCGACCAGATCGTCACAGGCAAGCTGCACAGCGGAACCGCTTGACGCCGCGCCGAACGACCCGCCCGATCCAGCACCATCAGGGTGGTTGGAATCGCCCAGGAACACGCGCACCCGCTCCATCGGCAGGCCCAGCATTTCGCCCGCGATCTGCGCCAGGATGGTATAGGTGCCAGTGCCGATATCGGTCATGTCGGTTTCAACCTCCGCCATGCCATCCGGGGTCAGCCGCACGCGGGCATCGCTGTTGGCGAGGAAGTTGACGCGGGCGGCGGTCGCCATGCCCATGCCGATCAGCCAGCCGCCCTCGCGCACTGTACCGGGCGTGGCCACCCGCTTGTCCCAGCCGAACCGCTTTGCACCATCGTCCAGGCAATCGACCAGCCGCCGGGTGGAAAACGGCACCCCGCGCATTGGATCAACCTCCGGCTCGTTCAGCTTGCGAAACGCAATCGGATCGAGGCCGAGTTTCTCCGCCATTTCGTCCATCGCCGTTTCCAGCGCCATCATGCCGACTGCCTCGCCCGGCGCGCGCACCGCACCTGCGCGGGCGACGTTCAGCTTGACGATGCGGGTGGTGAAGCTGCGCGCAGCGCCCGCGTAAAGCGACAATGCCCCCAGCGCGACGGGTTCGAAGAAGTTCAGCCCCACTTTCTGGCTGACGATGCTGTCCTGCGCGATG
>JBBQDD010000210.1:0-4830 GCA_038319335.1 Sphingomonadales bacterium | reverse complement strand
ACCATCACCCTGCCCTGCGTCACCCCGCCCGAGGCAGAGGCGCTGGTGGCGGCCGTCGTGCCCGAACTGATCGGTGATATTGGCCGCATCTGTACAGCGGCGCTGCCCGCCACCGCCCTGGTGCGGCAAACATCCGGCCCGTTCATCACCCGTTACCGTGCCGAGGCCGATCTGGCCTGGCCGCGCGGGCGGGCGGCGATTGCCAAGATCACCGGGCCGGAAATCGCATCCTTGCTCAATAACGATGCTGCCCGCCCCTTGCTGGCGTCGCTGGTCACGCCTGCGCTCACGCGCGGGCTGCAGCCGGTCGATTGCCCGGCGATCGAGCGGATCGTGGTGCTTGCCCAGCCGCTGCCGCCGCGCAACACAGCGGCGCTGTTTGTCTCCATCATCCAACTGGTCGATGCCAAGCGTACCGGCACTGCCAAGCCCCGCCTGCCGATCTGCCAACAGGGAACGCGCTGAACCATGGACAGCATCTTGCCAACCGAACTTGTGGAGGCCGCCCGCCGCGTGGTGAGCGCCAATCTGGCCGCCGGGCGCACCATCAGCATCGCGGAAAGCTGCACCGGCGGGCTGGTGGCGGCGGCGATTACCGAAATTCCGGGATCGTCAGCGGTGATGCACACCGGCTTTGTCACCTATTCCAATGACGCCAAGGCGGCACAGCTGAAGGTGAGCCATGATGTGCTCGACACGTTCGGCGCGGTATCGATTGCGGTCGCGTGGAGCATGGCGCAGGGCGCGCTGGCGGCATCGGGCGCTGATGTTGCGGTGGCGATTACCGGGGTTGCCGGGCCGGGCGGCGGCAGCGAGAAGAAACCGGTGGGCACCGTGGTGTTCGCGCGCGCCGAAAAAGGCGATGATCCGGGCAATGTCGTGGCCGATCGCCGCGATTTCGGCGATCTGGGGCGCGGCGGGATACGGCTTCAGGCGGCGCTGTGTGCGCTTGAACTGCTGATGCCAGAGGCACCTGTGGCCGAGGCATAAAGCACCGCCGCCCGATCCTCGAATGCGCCAATCATCTTGCGCAGTGCCCGATCGAACACCTGGCCCGCCAGGGCCTCGAACACGCGGTTCTTGAACGCGAAATCAACCGAGAAATCGACCAGCGACCCGCCCTGCCCATCAGGCCGGAACCCCCAGTCATTTCGCAGATATTTCAATGGCCCATCGACATATTCTACCATGATGCGCGAGGGCCGGGTTTTCTCCACCTTCGACGTAAAGGTCTCACGCAGGCCCTTGAAGCCCACCACCATGTCCGCCACCAATTGGGTATCGCTGTTCGATCGCACCCGGATCGCCGATACCCAGGGCAAAAACTCGGGATAGCGCGCCACATCGCCCACCAGCGCGAACATCTGTTCCGGCGTATAGGGCCGCGCCCGTGTTTCGGGGTGGCGCGGCATCAGGCGCGGACCAGTTGAGCCTCGCGCGCTGCCCGCAACCGGGCGAAATCATCGCCGGCATGATAGCTTGAGCGCGTCAGCGGCGAGCTGGCGACCAACAGGAAACCCTTGGCACGGGCGATGGCGGCAAACGCATCGAACCCGGAGGGCGGCACGAAATCAATTACCTTGGCGTGGCGTGGCGTCGGCTGCAGATACTGCCCCATCGTCAGGAAATCGATGTCGGCGCTGCGCATATCGTCCATCACCTGATGCACCTCCAGCCGCTCCTCCCCCAGCCCCAGCATCACGCCGGACTTGGTGAAAATCGACGGATCATGCCGCTTCACGCTCTCCAGCAGCCGCAGCGAGGCATAATAGCGCGCGCCGGGCCGGATCGTGGGGTACAGGCGCGGCACGGTTTCCAGATTGTGATTGTACACATCCGGTCCCGCCTCGACGATCGATTCGATCGCGGCCTGCGCCTTGTTGCGGAAATCGGGCGTCAGGATTTCAATCGTGGTGTTCGGCGTGGTGCGGCGCAGCGCCTGGATCACCTTCACGAACTGGCTCGCCCCGCCATCGGGCAGATCATCCCGGTCGACCGAGGTGATGACGATGTGCTGCAGGCCAAGCTCTGCGGCGGCGTCTGCAGTATGCTGCGGCTCCAGCGCGTCCACCGCGCGCGGCATGCCCGTTTTCACGTTGCAGAAGGCGCAGGCACGGGTGCAGGTGTCGCCCAGGATCATCACCGTGGCGTGCTTCTTCGTCCAGCATTCGCCGATATTGGGGCATGCCGCCTCTTCACACACGGTGTTCAGGTTCAGCCGGCGCATCATGGCTTTGGTTTCGGCAAAGCCGATGCTGGTGGGGGCCTTTACCCTGATCCAGTCGGGTTTGCGCTGGCGCTCTGGGCGCGGGAGCGGTGCCATTTCGTTCGCCATATCGTTCATCGCCACCACATAGCGACGCTTTACGCCGCTTGCCAGCCCCGCCCCCGCGCGGCAAAAGCCGTGGCTATGCCTGATTTCACCAATCTCGTCGCCGGATACCAGCGTTTCCGCACTACTGACTGGCCGCGTGAGCGCGCGCGCTGGGCCGAACTGACCGAGGGCCAAAGCCCCGGCGTGATGGTCATCTCCTGCTCCGACAGTCGCGTGGACCCGGCGCAGATTTTCGATACCTCGCCCGGCGAGATATTCGTCGTGCGCAACGTCGCCAATCTGGTGCCGCCGTTTGAGGCGGATGCCGCGCGCCACGGCGTTTCGGCAGCGCTTGAATTTGCGGTGACTCAGTTGGAAGTCAGCGAAATCGTCGTGATGGGGCACGGCGCGTGCGGCGGCGCAAAGGCAGCGCTTACCCGCGCTTTTGAGGGGTGCAAGCCCGGCGAAGGCGGCTTCATCGCCCACTGGGTCGACCTGCTGGATGAAGCACGCGACCGGATTATCGCCGAACATGGCGATGGCCCGGCGGCCATCCACGCGATGGAGCTGGAAACGGTGCGCGTCAGCATCGCCAATTTGCGCACCTTCCCCTTCATCACCCCGCGTGAGGCCGATGGCAGGCTGACGCTGCGGGGTGCCTATTTCTCGATCGCAGACGGCGTGCTGCACGTGATGGATGATACGGGGGCGTTCAGCGCAGCGTGACGGCTTGCGCCGCCTGCCCGCCCCCGCTACGCCGCCGCTTTAATGCAACCATCCGATCATCGCCCCGCGAGCCTTATCGCTGGACGCGCCGTGTTTCCGCACCGCGACCTGACGGGCATTTCCGGGCTGCAGCCGCACGAAATTACCTTTCTGCTCGACGAGGCGGAACAGTGGATTGAGGTGAACCGCACCCGCGCCAAAAGCGAGCGGCGGCTGGAAGGGCTGACGCTGATCAACGCCTTTTTCGAAAACAGCACCCGCACGCTGTTGTCGTTCGAGATTGCGGGCAAGCGGATGGGGGCCGATGTCGTCAACATGCACGCCGCCCAATCCAGCGTGAAAAAGGGCGAGACGCTGATCGACACCGCCGTCACGCTGAACGCGATGCGCGCCGACGTGCTGGTTATCCGGCATTCAAGCTCTGGCGCGGTGAAGCTGATCGCGAGCAAGGTCGATTGCCCGGTGCTGAATGCGGGCGATGGCTGGCATGAACACCCAACACAGGCGCTGCTCGATGCGCTGACGATCAGGCGGCGGCGCGGGAGCATTGCGGGGCAGCGCGTGGTGATTTGCGGTGATCTGATGCACAGCCGCGTCGCGCGATCGAACATCCTGGCGCTGACCGCTCTGGCCGCCGATGTGCGCGTGGTCGCCCCCTCCACGCTGATGCCGGACGCGATTGATCGCATGGGCGTGACGGCGTTCACTGATTTCGATGCCGCGCTTGAAGGCGCTGATGTGGTGATGATGCTGCGATTACAGAATGAGCGGATGGAGGGCGGCTTCATCCCCTCCACGCGCGAATTTCACCTGCGTTACGGCCTGAACAGCGAGCGGTTGCGGCGCGCAAAGCCCGATGCGCTGGTAATGCACCCCGGGCCGATGAACCGGGGCGTGGAGATCAGCTCCACCGTCGCCGATCACCCGACCCGGTCGGCGATTACCGAACAGGTCGAAATGGGCGTCGCGGTGCGGATGGCGTGCCTGGATATTCTCACCCGCCGGGCGCGCGGCGTGGCGGGCTGGGCATGACCACGCTTGCCTTCACCAGTGCGCGGCTGGTGCTGCCCGGTGAGGTGGTGACCGGCGGCTTGCTTGTGCAGGGCGGCGTCATCACGGCGATTGGCCCGATTAATGTGCCTGCGGGCACGGTGACGCATGATCTGGGCGGCAAGCTGCTGGCCCCTGCGATCATCGATCTGGGCGTATTCGCGGTTGATCTGGCGGCGTGCCATGCGGGCGGCATCGTGCGGATCGGGCTGATGCCTGATCAGTCACCGGTGCTCGACGATCCCGGCATTGTCCAGCGCGCCGCGCTGATCGGGCGGCCGGATTTGTGGATTCACCCCATTGCCGCCGCCACGCGCGGGCTGGCGGGCCGCGACATCGCCGAAATGGCGATCAACCGGGATGCGGGCGCACGCGCGATTGGCACGGGGCGCGGCTGGATTGGCGATGCAGGCGTGATGCGCAAGGTGCTGCGCTATGCCGGTGATCTGGGGCTGACGGTGATCGCCCATGCCGAGGATGGCGGGCTGGCGGCGGGCGCGGTGGCGACCGCGGGCGAGGCGGCGACCCGGCTTGGCCTGCCCGCCGCCCCCGCCATCGCCGAAGCACTGGCGATCGCGCGCGACCTGATGCTGGCCGAGGAAACCGGCGCGGCGATCCATTTCCGCCAGGTCACCACAGCGGCAGGGTTTGCGCTGGTCCGCGCGGCGCGGGCGCGAGGCGTGGCGGTGACGTGCGGGATTACGCCTGCGCATCTGTTGCTGAGCGACATCGCGATGAGC
>JBBQDD010000209.1:0-4842 GCA_038319335.1 Sphingomonadales bacterium | reverse complement strand
TTCGATGAATCTCTGGCCGGTCGCACATGGCTTGCGGGCAAGGATTATTCGATTGCCGATATCACGCTGCTGACGACGATCGATTTTGCGATCTTCATCGGCATCGGCATTCCTGACGACATGCCGAACCTGACGGCCTGGCACGAGCGCGCAGCGGCGCGGCCGAGCGCTCAGGCTTGAGCGGGGGCATGAGCAGCAAGATGCAGGGCGGGGTGGCGATCGTCACGGGCGGCGGCACCGGGATTGGCGCGGCGGTGGTGCGCCAACTGGCCGATCGCGGGGTTCGGTGCATCATCAACTATGCCACCAGCCGCGATGATGCAGAGGCGCTGGCAGCGGAAATCGGCAATGGATCGATCGCGGTGCAGGCCGATATCGTGGAAGACGCGGCCTGCCGTACATTGGCGGCGAAGGCCGTGGAGACGTTCGGGCGGATCGATTTCCTCGTCAACAATTCAGGCCGCACCAAATTCGCCAATCATGAGGATCTGGACGCGCTGGAAGCGGAGGATTTCATCGATATCTATCGGCTCAACACGATTGCCGCCTTTCAGATGATCCGCGCCTGCGCGCCCGCGATGCGCGAAAGCGGCATGGGCGCGGTGGTAAGCGTGGCGTCCGTCGCCGGGGTGTTCGGCATGGGATCGTCGGTCGCCTATGCCTGTTCCAAGGGCGCGCTGATTACGATGACAAAAAGCCTGGCGCGCGCACTCGCCCCGGCAATCCGCGTGAATGCGGTGGCGCCTGGCTATGTCGGTACGGGCTGGTTCGAAAAGCGGCTGGGCGAGGAAGGATTCGCCAAGCTGAACGCCCGCATCGCCGCCAGCGTGCCGATGGCAATGGCCACAATGGCGCCCGATGTCGCCGCGCCGATCGTGTCGCTGCTCGATCCCGCGATGCGCGCGGTGACGGGGGAGGTGACCCTGGTTGACGCAGGCGGGCATCTGGATGTGGCGCTCACGCGGCGTCCGGGGAAAGAGGGTTAGGGCTGATTTGCATCAGGTCTAACCACCTCCGTTCGCCGTGAGCGCAGTCGAAGGGCAAGCGCCAAGATTAGGCTTCGACTTCGCTCAGCCCGAACGGATGGGGGGGGACGATGCAACCGAACGGAACCCGACTCTAGCCCGCTGACACCGTCTGGTCGGTGCTTTCCGGCACCCGGCCCAGCACTTTCCACACCACGATCAGCAGCGCCAGCGCGGCCAATATCCCCGCCAACAAGAATGCCGCACCCGGAAAGCCAGCCTCCACCCCGTTTGCCAGGGCCTGGGTCAGCAGCAAGGGCGCGATGATCGCGGCCACGCTGCCCATGCTGCCGATGCCGCCCTGCAACGCGCCCTGATGCGACGCATCGGCCAGTCGTGAGAGCAGCCCATTCATTGCGGGGAACACCAGCGCCGATAGCCCGCTGACCAGGAAAATCGCATAAGCCTGCCAGCCCGCCGTAACGATGATATAGGCAAAGAATGCGCCCATGCCGCTGGCCAGCCCCACCACCGCCGCGCGCCTTTCCCCGATCCGCGCGATGATCGGCCCGGTCAAGAACATCTGGACCGTGGCCATCACCAGCCCGACAAACGCCAGCGACCAGCCAATCGCTGCGCCGTCCCATCCGAACCGCGCCGCCGCCCAGAACGACCAGGTTGCGGGATATACGGTGCTGGCCAGCTGCCAGAAGAACCAGGCGACCAACAGCGGCCCGGCATCCCCGCTTTTGAAAAGCGGGCGGAACGCGCCGACCACATTGGCGCTGCGCCAGTCGAACGGGCGGCGATTTTCGGGGGCGAGCGATTCCGGCATCAGGAAAATCATCGCAATCCCATTGGCCAGCCCCAGCGCCGCCGCCGCCATGAACGGCGCGCGCGGGCCAAGTCCGGCCAGCAGGCCACCAATGGCAGGTCCAATAATGAAACCAATGCCAAACGCCGCCCCGATCAGCCCGAACACCTTGGCCCGCCCCTTTGGCGGCGTAACATCTGCGAGCACTGCGCTGGCCGGGCCATAGATCGCCCCCGCCACTCCAGCGATCGCGCGGCCCAGGAAAAGCCATGCCAGCGTGGGCGCAAACGCCATCAGTGCATAATCAGCGGCGAAGGTCAGCATCGACGCGATCAGCACGGGCCTGCGCCCATATCGGTCGCTCAAATTGCCCACGATCGGCCCGGCAAAAAACTGGGTCAGCGCGTACACGCCGAGCAGATAGCCCGAAATTCGCGTTGCCTGATCAAGATCGACCCGGCCCAGATCAGTAATCAGTTGCGGCAGGATGGGGATGACGATGCCAAACCCGATCGTATCGATCAGCACGGCTGCCAGCACGATGGGCACGACGCGCTTGTTGGCGCTGGTGGCAGGCGGGGCGGCGGCGTTCATGGGCAGCATGGGTCGCATAATCGATCGCGCTTGGACAGGCGGAACTTCGACCAGCAATCGCGCGCGCATGCCCGGTGGCAACGTCTCACGGCGTCCTGGGATGGATGCTATATTTGCAAAGATATGGCGTAAATGAACCCGCTGCTATATCTGAACCGATATAGAGAGTCGGGGGTCGAGATGGTTTTGAAGGCGGTTGAATGGGCGATTGCCATGGCTGCGGTAACGGGCGTTGCCGCTCATGCATCGGAGCCTGCACCTGGAACCCCGCCAGTGCTGGCGGCAGCGGAACCGGCGGACTTAGCACCCGAAGAACTGATCGTCACCGCACGCCGCCGCGCCGAAGACCCGCAAAAAATCCCGCTTTCGCTAACCGTGGTGGGCAGCGCGCTGCTCGATTCTTCCTATACGATCAACACCCAGGGGCTGACGGTGCTGGTGCCCACGCTGAACTATAGCTCGGCCAACCCACGCAATACGGCGTTCACCATTCGCGGGCTGGGCAGCAGCGTGGTCGCGGTCAGCCAGGCCAATGACGGGCTGGAACCCGGCGTCGGTTTCTATGTCGATCAGGTTTATCATGCGCGGCCCGCGACTGCGGCATTTGATTTTACCGGTCTTGAGCAGGTTGAGGTGCTGCGCGGGCCGCAGGGCACTTTGTTCGGCAAGAACAGCACGGCGGGCACGATCAACATCACGACGCGGCTTCCAAGCTTTGCGTTCGAGGCAAACGAGGAGCTGTTGGCAGGCAGCAATGGCTATGTGCAGGCCAAGGGATCAGTCACCGGGCCGATCACGGGCAGGCTCGCGGCGCGGCTGTCGGGGCTGATTACCCGGCGCGACGGGGTGATCCGCAACGTGGGCACCGGGCGCAACCAGAATACGCTCGCTAACGAGGCACTGCGCGGCCAGTTGCTGTTCCGGCCGCACGAAGACCTGCAGGTCCGGCTGATCGGCGACTGGTCGAATTTCGCGGGAGCGTGCTGCGTGCAGGTGCCCGTGCGGGTTGCCCCCACGCTGCGCCCGGCGGCACGGCAATATGCGGCACTCGCGGCAGGGGTCGGCTATGCCCCGCCGAGCTTCAATCCCTATGACCGGTTGACCGACATCGACGCCGATCTGGGCGTCGACACCAATGAAGGCGGGGTTTCGGCAATTGCAGACTGGAAGCTGGGCAGGGCGACACTCACATCGGTAACCGCGTGGCGATTCTGGAACTGGGATGCGGCCAACGACCGTGATTACACCGCGCTGCCGATCCAGACGACGCAGCACATTCCATCGCGGCAGGACCAGTACAGCCAGGAACTGCGTGTGGCCTCCAACGGCGAAAGCCGCTTCAGCTATGTCGGCGGGCTGTATTTTTTCCGCCAGCGCATCATTGGCCGCCCGATCACCATCTATGGCCCGCTGGCGACATATTGGCTGCTTGGCCCCGCACCGGCGTTTCCCGCCAATCTGCTCGACGGGTATGGCACCGATGGCCGAACCGATTTCCGGTCGGACAGCTATGCCGTTTTTGGCGAGGCGAATTGGCGGGTGCTTGATCGGCTGACGCTGACCGGCGGGCTGCGCTATACCTATGAAGAAAAGACGATCGACTATGCGACGACCGTGTCGGGCGGGCTCCAGGGCGTCACCACGGCGTTGCGTAACAGCCAGCTCTCCATCCTGCGGCCCCAGGCGTATCAGGGCGCGGTGAAGGACGGCGCGCTGACGGGGCGGGCGAATGCGGCGTATGAGATTGCGGACGATGTGCTTGGCTATGTCAGCTATGCGCGCGGGGCAAAATCGGGCGGGTTGAATGCATCCGGCCTGCCGCTGAACGCCGCCAACCAGCCGGCGCTGGCCACCGTTGTGATCCGGCCGGAAACGAACACCAGCTATGAAATCGGCGTGAAATCGCGGTTTTTCGATCGGCGGCTGATGTTCAACATCGATGTGTTTCGCAGCGACGTAACTGACTTTCAGGCCAATGTCGTCGATACCGGACCGGGCGCGCTGCGCGGATATCTGGCAAACGTACCGCGCGTTCGGGTGCAGGGGGTGGAAGTGGACGCCAGCGCTTCCGTCACGGATCATTTCAGCCTGCGGGCGGCAGCCGCCTATGCCGATGGGCGCTACATTTCCTACCCCAACGGCCCCTGCCCAGTCGAGCTAGTCGCGAACGCAACCACGGTGTGTAACCTGAGCGGCAATCCGCTGCCCAGCCTGCCAAAATGGACAGTGTCGCTTGGCGGCGATCTCACGCAACGCGCTCGGCTGTTTGGCCAATCGGGTGAGCTGTTCCTGCATGCGGACGGCAATTTTCGCACCCGAACGGTGGATCCGTCGAACTCGCGCTTTACGGTGATTGACGGCTATACCGTGGTGAATGCCGCTTTGGGATTTCGCCCGCGCGCCGGGTGGGAAATCGGCGTTTATGTGCGCAACCTGTTTGGGGCGAACTACATTCAGAATTACACGGTG
>JBBQDD010000208.1:0-4870 GCA_038319335.1 Sphingomonadales bacterium | reverse complement strand
CACGTCGCGCGCCATCGGCCCGGCCTGATCAAGCGAGGACGAGAACGCCACCACGCCCCAGCGCGAAGGCGGCGCTCGGCGCGGTGGGCGTCAACAGGTAATCACATTTTTCAAAAGCCTGGTCGAAATCACGCGCAATCAGCGTGCGCACTTTCGAAGCTTGTGTGAAATACGCGTCGTAAAACCCTGCCGATAATACATAAGTGCCGATCATGATTCGGCGCTTCACTTCGTTGCCAAAGCCCGCCGCGCGCGTGGCCGCATACATATCCTGCAACCCGGCACCCGTCGGCAAATCACGCATACCAAAGCGCACCCCGTCATAGCGCGCCAGGTTGGACGATGCTTCGGCGGGCGCGATGATGTAGTAAGCGGGCAGCGCATATTTGGTGTGGGGCAACGACACCTCAACGATTTCCGCGCCCGCATCCTTCAGCCAGTCGATCCCCTGCTGCCACAGCGCATCAATCTCGCTGGGCATGTTATCGACCCGGTATTCCTTGGGGATGCCGATCCTTTTGCCCGCCATGCTGCTGTTCAGCCCGGCCTCCCATTTGGGCACCGGCAGGTCGAGCGAGGTCGAATCCTTCGCGTCGAAACCCGCCATCACCTCCAGCATGATCGCGCAATCGCGCACGTCGCGCGCCATCGGCCCGGCCTGATCAAGCGAGGACGAGAACGCCACCACGCCCCAGCGCGAACACCGGCCATAGGTTGGCTTGATGCCGCTGATGCCGACGAATGCGGCGGGCTGGCGGATCGAACCGCCAGTATCCGTGCCGGTCGCCGCCGGGCACAGCCGCGCGGCAATCGCCGCCGACGAGCCGCCGGATGATCCGCCCGGGGCAAGCGGCGCATTGCCGCCATCGGCGCGGCGCCAGGGGGAAATCACATTGCCGAACGCGCTGGTTTCGTTGGACGATCCCATCGCAAACTGATCCATGTTCAGCTTGCCGAGCATCCCCGCGCCCGCTGCAAACAAATTACCCGACACGGTGGATTCATATTGCGGGGTGAACCCCTCCAATATCAGGCTGGCGGCGGTGGTCGGCACGCCCTTGGTGCAGAACAAGTCCTTCATGCCAATCGGCACCCCGGCCAGCGGCTTCAGCAGCTCGCCAGCAGCGCGTGCGGCATCGGCTTCCTTGGCGGCGGCGATGGCATGATCGGGTGTTTCGACCAGAAAAGCGTTCAGCAGCTTGGCCTTGCTGACTTTGACGATGAAAGCATCCGCCACTTCACGCGCAGAAAAGCTGCCCGCGCGCACCCCGTCGCGAATGGCGGCCACGCCCAGATCGGTCAGGTCGGTCATCGCGAAAACATCCCAGCAAACACTCCAGCAGCTGGCATCCCAACAACTGGCATCCCAACAACTGTCACCCCAGCGAAAGCTGGGGTCTTGCGGTAACGAAGCGCGCGTGCGCCGCATGAGACCCCAGCTTTCGCTGGGGTGACGGATGGTGCGCAGCGCATCATTCGATCACCTTTGGCACCGTGAAAAAGCCGTGTTCGGCCTCTGGCGCATTGGCGAGCACGGCGTCGCGCATATTGCCGCCGGTCAGCGGATCGGCGTTCACCACATCATCGCGCAGGCGCAATGTGTTGGCGATCACCGCCGTCATCGGGGCGACGTCGCGCGTGTCGACCTCCCCCAGCTGCTCGATCCAGCCCATGATATTTTCCAGCTCGGGCGCGATGCGCGCGGCTTCGGCGTCGGTAATCGCGATCCGGGCCAGGCTCGCAATCTTGCGCACGGTGGTGATGTCTACTGCCATAAGCCAGCGGCTAGCAGAGGGCGCGCTTGCCGCGCAACCTATTCGAACGCTTCGCCCACCGGAACGCCGCCAACGAACAGCTGGCGACGCGGCACGGTGCGGATATCAATCTGTCCGCGCCCGAACGCTGCCGCCAATCGCTCGCGTTCGGCCAGTGCCATCGGCGGCGCGAGATTTTGCTCCATTGTTTTCCATTCGCCATTCGACAGCACGATCCTGCCGATCTGGCAGTTCGGCGCGGTAACCATCGGCGGCGTGCCCGATGCTTGCGGCACCTGATCGAAACAGGCCGATTGTATTGCCCAAGCTTCGGTCGCCCCCGGCGTGTAGATCAACGTGCACTTCGCCCCGATTTCGCGTCCACAAGCCGCGAATCCGGGCAAAGTCTTCAGCAATTCGGGCGGAACCGGCACTGTTTTGGGCAGGATTCGCAGCCGATCGACGATCCCCGCCAGGGCACGATCCTGCTCGACCATTTCTTGCACATCGTATCGATTGCCGGCCTTGGCCACCGCAGCGGCTTTGGCTGCAATCCTGGGGTTTGCCGACGCCGCCAGTTGTTTCAGCGCGGCCTTGCCCGGCTCGCCGAAATCAAATGCCAGCGCACGCCAGTCAAATTTGTCGGCGCTCACCCGTCCGGATGTCAACCGGGCGACCTGATCCGCCGTCGAGATCGCGGTGAAGCTCAGAATGGGCGTCGCCAGAAACAGCGCGAAAGCCGCAATGGCGATCGCCAGCCGTACATTGGCGGCGCGCGCATCGACTGCCCAATTGGTCGGGCCGCGCCTGATCGCCAGGGCATAAGCAAGGCCGAATGCGGTGGCGAACACAATGAACGTCAGCGCCCATAGCCGATCAGGGGTGAAACCGTGTTGGCCAATCCGCAGCCCCGTCGCCACCGCGGCGATCACCGCCAGCGGCAGCATCGCAAAGGCCAGCGCCATCGCGCCGTATCGCAACACCGGATTGCCCGCCGTGTCGCCATCACCGGTGCCAATCACGGCGTTCGCCAAAATCAGCTCACCGACCACACAGGTCAGCAGAATGGGCGTCGTCGCGCGGGTGGCCTCCCACAGGGCATCCAGCCCGGCAAATGGCAGCGCGGCCAGGAACAGCAGCAATCCTGCCCCCAGCACGGGCGCAAGCACGCTCAGCACCGACGTCACCACCGCCTGCAACAGCCGCAAGATCCGGTCGCGCTCGCGAAACAGCCCAACCGCCGCGCCGAATGCGCCGCCCAGCAGCAGCGCCACGAACCAGTCTGTGCCCAGCATCTTTTCCAGAAAATCGATCTTGATCAGCTTGAACAGCGCGGCCAGCAGCCAGCACATCACCCACGCAACCGCCACAAATGCCCAGGCGGCAAACCACAGGACGATGTTGGTCCAGGCATGGCTGTGCAACGGGGCATAGGGCAAATGCCAGCGCCCCTGATCCCGAATCGTCTGGAACAATGGTGCGGCGATCACGATGGCCAGAAACAGGCTCGCCAATCGCCAGCTCAGGAAATCGGGCGAACCGCCGGGCACGCCCTGCCAATAAACGATCAGGCCGGCGACCGCGCCGATGACGATGCTGAATGCGGCGGCCCAGCCAAGGCGCAGGCGCTCTGCGACAAAGCCGAAGCCGATCGAGGCGGTGGCAATCGCGGTTGCGATCGCCAGCCGATCAACCGGTGGCTGCCCGACTTTATGGTCAAGCAATTGCTGGATCGCCAGCGCCGCCGCCGCGCCCAGCACCGCCAGCAACACCGGGCGCAGCGGCCAATCGCCAGTACTCACCCGGTCGTCGTCATCGTTCAACTGCGCGGTCATGCCGGGTGCCTTTCGCGGTGTCCGGCTGCCGGTATAGCCCAAGGGCCGATTGCAGGCGAACCCTACATCGGGCAGGGACGGCGCGTTGCGGTGCGCCCCAAGCGCCGCCACCAACATTTTCGGAGTGCGCCCTGTGGCCCGCAAGTTTCTGTACGCCTTTGCTATCCTGATCTTTCTGGTGATCGCAGGCCTGCTCGGCTTTCGGCTGTACGGCGATCAATTGTTGCGGATGGCGCTGGTGCCGTCAGCGGCGTTTCAGGCGCTGCCGGGGGTGGATGCGCGCGGCTATGCCCGGGCAGAAATGTGGCTGGCGCGGCCCGACAAGCCCGGCAACCCCGCGCTATGGACGCCGCCGGGGTACAAGCCCGCTGCAAAGCCGCGTGCCGCGATGTTCTATATCCACCCCACATCCTATCTTGAGCGCGCCCGCTGGAACGCACCGCTGGACGATCAGATCGCCAATGACCGGGCGGCATTGTTCCTGCGCGGCCAGGCAACTGCCTTTAATTATAGCGCCGCCATCTGGGCGCCGCGGTACCGCCAGGCGACATTCGGTGCGTTCATGACCGGCCAGGCAGAGGCACAGCAGGCGCTGAACCTTGCGTACGGCGATGTGCTGGCCGCATTTGATGCGTTCCTCACCCAGATTGGCCCTGATCAGCCGATCATCCTTGCTGGGCACAGCCAGGGCGCGCTGCACCTAATGCGGCTGCTGCGCGAACGGGTGGCGGTCAAGCCGCTTGCCAAGCGGATCGTGGCGGCATGGGTGGTCGGCTGGCCGGTCTCGCGCACTGCCGATCTGCCGGCGCTTGGCTTGCCCGAATGCCGGGGGCCAAGCGAGGCCGGCTGTGTGCTGTCATGGCAAAGCTTTGCCGAACCGGCCGACCCGGCGCTGATCGTCGACAGTTACAATGCCTCCACCGGGCTGACCGGCAAACCGCGCCGGGGCACCGCGATGGTCTGCACCAACCCCATCACCGGCACGCCGGGCGGATCGGCACCGGCCAGCGCCAATCTGGGCACGCTGGTGCCATCGGCAGACATGGCAACCGCAACGATCGTGGCAGGCGGATTGCCCGCCCGGTGCGATGCGCGAGGCTTCCTGCTCATCGGCCCGCCACCGGCAAAAATCGGTCAATATGTGCTGCCCGGCAATAACTATCATGTGTTTGATTACAGTCTGTTCTGGGCGAATGTTCGCACAGATTCTGCGCGGCGGCTGGCCGCGTTCGATGGGCGATGATCACCACTTTCGCCGCTGATTTCCGCGCCGCTTTGCCG
>JBBQDD010000207.1:0-4906 GCA_038319335.1 Sphingomonadales bacterium | reverse complement strand
AATTCGTGATCGCCATGATCGCCTATGGTACGCTAGTCGCGCATGTCGCCTTTGTCGCATGGCCGCGCCGGATCGCTTTCATGGCGATGGCGGTGATCGTGCCGGTGATCGCCAATGGCCTGCGCGCCTTCGGTACCATCTATGCCGCGCACCTGACCTCAGTCGAGGCAGCGACCGGGATTGACCATATCATCTATGGCTGGGTATTTTTCGGGCTGGTGATGGCTGCCGTGATCGCGATTGGCTGGCGCTGGTTCGATCGTGATCCAGATGCCGCCTGGTTCGATGCCGCCGTGCTGCAGCGCCTGCCGGGGTATCGGGTGGGTGCATGGCTTGCTGCCGCGCTGGTGCTGACAACGGCATCGGGCTTTGTGGCCTGGGCAGGGGCCATTGCCGCGCAATCGGCGACGCTGCCGGATCGTATCGCGCTGCCCGTGGTGCCCGGATGGCAGCGCACTGATGCCAATCTGGTCGCGCCTTGGCAGCCATACTACCCCGCTGCCGATCACATCGTCGCCGGGCGCTATGCCGATGGGCAGGGGCGCAGCGTCGACCTGGCGATTGCGGTGTTCGGCAGCCAGCATGAGGGCAAGGAACTGGTGTCGTTCGGCACGGGGGCGCTGCGTGAAGATGATCGCTGGGTGCGGGTGGCAGGACTACCGCCGGTTGCAGGCGGGGCGGCAATGCGGATCACCGCGCCCGGCCCGGTCGCGCGTGTGGTGGCAACCTGGTATCAGATCGGATCGGTGATCACCGCCAGCCCGCGCGTGGTGAAGCTGGAGACGCTGAAAGTGAAATTGCTGGGCGGATCACCCCGCGCGGTCGCGGTGCATGTATCGGCGCAGGTTTTGCCGGGTGAAGATGCCAGCGCCGCCATCGCCCGGTTCATCGCCGCAACCGGTCCCATCGACCAGCTGGTGGACCGCGTGGCAAGCGGGCACTAGAGCAGCGCTCACCCGGGGGAAATCAATTCAGCATGTGTGGCATTGCCGGCCTTTTCTATCCTGCCACACCGAAGCCGGTCGATCCTGCGCGCATTACGGCGATGGCCAATGCACAGGCGCATCGCGGGCCGGATGGATCGGGAGTGTGGACCGCACCCGGCGTGGGGCTGGGCCACCGGCGGCTGTCGATCATCGATCTGGGCGGCGGTGCGCAGCCCATGGCGAGCGCCGATGGTGCGTTGACCGTGACGTATAACGGCGAAATCTATAACTTTCAGGCGGTCCGTGCCGAGCTTGAGGCTAAGGGCGCACGCTTTCGCACCAACAGCGATACCGAGGTATTGCTGCACGGCTGGGCGGCCTGGGGCCCGGCGATGCTTGACCGGCTGAACGGCATGTTCGCCTTTGCCCTGCACGATTCGCGCGCGCAAAGCTTGTTCCTGGGCCGCGACCGACTGGGGGTGAAGCCGCTCCATTATGTCGAATTGTCGGACGGCGCGGTTGCGTTCGCGTCGGAACTGAAGGGGCTGCTCGCCCACCCCCTGCTGCGCCGCACGCCCGATATTCGCGCGGTCGAGGATTATCTGGCGTTCGGCTATGTGCCCGATGATGCCTGCCTGGTGGCGGGCGTGAAAAAGTTGGCGGCGGGGCACAGCCTGTTGCTCACGCGCGGCAAGCCCATCCCCGAGCCGCAACAGTGGTGGGACATTGATTTCAGCCGCCGCGCGACAGGTTCGGCGGCGGCGCTGGGCGAACAGCTGGTCGATCTGATGCGCGATGGCGTCCGCTCGCGGATGCTGGCGGATGTGCCGCTGGGGGCGTTCCTGTCGGGCGGTGTGGATAGCTCGGCGGTGGTCGCGCTGATGGCAGAGGCGTCCAAACGCGCGGTGAAGACCTGCACGATCGGGTTCGACGCCGCCGACCATGACGAGCGGCGCTATGCCAACCAGATCGCGGCGCTATTCGCCACCGATCACCGCGAGCGGATTGTCGCGGCGGACGATCTCGCGCTGATCGACACGCTGGTGGCGGCGTTCGACGAACCCTTTGCTGATGCCTCCGCGCTCGCCACCTACCGCGTCTGCGAACTGGCGCGCGAGCAGGTGACGGTGGCGCTGTCAGGAGACGGCGCGGACGAAGCCTTTGCTGGCTATCGCCGCTACCGGTTCCAGGCCGCTGAGGAACGGGTGCGCGCGCTGGTGCCAGCTGAGTTCCGCTCATCGGTGTTCGGGCGGCTGGGGGCGCTCTATCCCAAGGCGGATTGGGCACCCCGCCCACTGCGTGCCAAGACGACGCTGCTTGGCCTGGCTGACGATGGCGCGACGGCCTATGCGCGCTCGGTTGGCGTCACCACGCCCGTGTTACGCGCGCAGCTGTTCAGCGATGCCGCTCGGCGCGCACTGGGCGGGCATGTCGCGGAAACGCGCTACATCGACACGATGCGGATGGCCCCGGCGCGCGAGGCGCTGGACCGGGCGCAATATGCCGATTTCAAGCACTGGCTGCCCGGCGACATCCTGACCAAGGTCGATCGCACCAGCATGGCCGTCAGCCTGGAAGCGCGCGAGCCTTTGCTTGATTACAAGCTGATGGAATTCGCCGCCACATTGCCCGTATCGATGCGAATCAGGGCGGGGGAAGGCAAATGGATTATGAAAAAGGCGATGGAGCGCTATCTGCCACGCGACATCCTCTATCGCCAGAAAATGGGCTTTGTCACGCCGATCAGCGCGTGGTTTCGGGGTAGCCTGGCCGATGAGGCGGCGGCGCTGGCGTCATCGCGCGTGCTGGGCGGAACTGGCTGGTTCGAGATGCCCGTGATCGCCAGGCTTGCTGCTGATCACCGCGCGGGCCGGGCCGAACATGGGCGGACATTGTGGCAATTGGTGATGCTGGAACGATCGATGGCGCGGTTGTTCGGGTAGAGCGCGATGATTTTTACTTGATGCGCCCTTCATCCTTTCGGGCTCAGGGCGAACGGTTCAACCTAACGTCATTACGCTCTAGGCGGGGACTGGCGCGTTACAGGTGATGCGCACCCACCAGCGCCAGCGCGGCATGCAGCGTCAGCGCCATCAGGCAGAGCGTGGAGAGGGTGAACAGCGCAAACCGTACCAGCACCCGGTTCACCGTCACCTGCACCAGGCTGTGCGTGACGCGCAGGCCGACATAGACCCAGGCGATCGTCGCGTTGATCCCGGCACCCTGATCCATCAGCGCAAGCGCCAGCGCGACTGCATAAAAATGCGTCGGCTGTTCCATCAGGTGGTTGTAATTATCCGCAACCCAGGATGCCCTGGTCTCCCCCTTGGCGAGCATATCGGCGCGAAGGCTGGGGCCGTTGCTGCCGACCAGCTTCGTGCCGTCGATCCCCGCGCGCGCCATGGCGGGCAGCCGGGTCGCGTACATCCATATCCAGATCACCAGCGTCCAGGCGACGAGCGCGACGACAGGTGCGATGATTGGGCTGTGCATGAAAAATCCCCCCGGAATGACGATCCCGGGGGGAGGGGTGGCTTAGTCTGTTGCGAATTGCAACCTGATCGCTGCGATGCTCAATCGAAGATCGCACCCCAGCGGCGCTTGGCGCGATCCTTCCACAGGCCGCGGTGATAGGCGTCCGACGCGAGCAGCGGCATCACCGAACCGGCCTCTGCAAATACCATTTGCTCGATTCCGGTGTTCACCTTGCCCCAGCTGGCCGCTTCCTGCAGCGTCGATGACGAGCAGGCACCGTCGCGCACATCGGCTACGGTGATCTGCACCGCATATTTGTGCACCTCGACATCGTCATGGCCCAGAATTTCGGCGCAAACGACGGTATCCTGGATGAAATTCTTCGGCACACCGCCGCCGATCATCAGCAATCCGGTGGTGCCTGCCTTGATCTTGATATCGGTCAGCTCCCGGAAATCGGCGATCGCGTCCAGCACCATGTACGGCTTGCCGGCCTTCACCGAATCCACCTGGTGCTTCACCAGGCCAAAGCCTGCCGAGCTGTCGACGAACGCCGGGCAGAAGATCGGCACGTCATGCTCATAGGCGAGCTTGACCAGGCTGTTGTCCTTCTTGCCATGTTCGACCAGATATTTGCCCATTTCGCGGATGAAGGCGCGGCTGGAATAAGGGCGCGGCTCCAGCGATTCAGCGATCTCGAAGATCGTATGATCGACGTGCTGAAGCTCTTCCTCGTCGATATAGGTGTCATAGATCCGGTCGATCAACAGCGAGCGCAGCGTATCGTCATCAGGCACTTCCAGCGCCTGATAATGTTTGTGGCCCAGCCCTTCAAAGAAATCCATGTCGACAATCGTCGCCCCCGTCGCGACCACGCAATCGACCATGTTGTTGCGGATCAGCTCTGCATACAAGTCCATGCACCCGCCCGCGGAGGTGGAGCCGGCGATCACCAGGCAGATCGTGCAATCGGGATCCGCCAGCATCTGGTTGTAGATGCCCGTCGCGCGCGAAAGATCGCGGCTGGTGAAGCTCATCTTGCCCATCGCTTCGACAATCGGGCGCGCATCGAAGCTGGTGATGTCGATATGTTCGACCTGCGTTGACAGCAGTTCAGCCTTGCGTTGGTCGTTCGTGCGGGTGGGGGAAAGCGTGTCGGTCATGTCGTTTTCCTCGTCCCCCTCCTGCTTGCGGGAGGGGCTAGGGGTGGGCCCGCATTGTCTGCGAGCGAAATGGCGGGGGTAAAGCCAGGCCCACCCCCGACCCCTCCCGCAAGCGGGAGGGGGGAGATCGACCTTTGCTACTGTCGTGTTACAGTGTGACGACGTTCGACGGAACGGCGTCAATCTCGTCATCGGTATAGAGCGATACCATCGGTTCATCGTCCACGATCACGGTTTCACCCGAGCCAAAGCCGTTGAACGCGGTGCGCATCGCCGCGCCGTACGCGCCGAGCATACCGATTTCGATATAGTCGCCCGCCTGGATGTCGGCTGGCAGCATGA
>JBBQDD010000206.1:0-5003 GCA_038319335.1 Sphingomonadales bacterium | reverse complement strand
CTGCGATCGACAGCGAAAGCGCGGCGCTTACCAAGGCTACCCGCAGCACGGGCAAAGACCGGGTGCTCGATCAGCTGCGACCTGATCCGGGCTATGAACGCGCGCTGGCAGCGGCGTTGGGGGATGATCTGGAGGCAGGGCTTGATCCTGCAGCCGAACATTATTGGGGCGGGGCAGCGGCCTTGCCCGTCGATCCCGGGGTGGCGGCGGGCACCGTGCCGCTTGCCCGTCATGTCGCCGCACCGGCAGCGCTCGCCCGGCGGCTGGCGCAAGTGCTGGTGGCAGACCGTGATGACGGCCAAATGCTGGCGGTGGGCCAGCGGCTGGTAACGCTGTCGGGCGTGTTGCGGCGTTGGGATGGCTTTATCGCCAAATCGGGCGGTGCCGCAGCGGCGGAGCGGCTTGAGCGCATGAACCGCTTGCGCGCGCTTGAGCAGTTGCGCGGCCCGGCAGTGCGCGCGGTGGAGGATGCTGACGGCGAGCTGGCGCGAATCGACCTGTCGATCACCGAATCGCGCCGCGCCGCCAGCGATGCCCGCCGGATGCTGGAGACGGCCGAGGCCAGCGCGCGTGCCGCCGCCCGCGACGAAGACCGGGCAGCATCAGCGATCGAGCGGATCGAGGCGCAGGCCGCCGACCTCGACAGCCGCCGCCGCCGGATCGCAGCGGAACAGGATGAGGCAACGGCAGAGCTTGACCGCGCCCGGGCGCAGGCCGCCAGCCTGCCCGATGGCAGCGAGATGCGGCATCGCGTCGCGACGCTGCAGCACGAGGCCGATATGCGGCGGACAGCCGTGGCGCAGGCCCGGGCCGACCGGGCGGCGCTTGACCGCGACCTGGCCCTTGATCGCGAGCGGCTGGCGACGGGCCAGGCCGATGCCCGCAATTGGCGCGCCCGCGCGGGTGAAGCTGCCCGCCGGATCGCCGATATGGCCAAGCGCGAGGAGCAATTGGGGGAGGAAGCGGCGATTCTGGCCGCGCGCCCCGATATCCTCGACCGCCAGATTGCGGCACTGGAGGCTACGCACGAGGCCGCCCGGATCGAGGCATCGGCAGCCCAGGCCGCCGAGCGCAGCGGCGAGGCAGCGCTGCGCACCATTGAGGAAACCGCCCGCCAGGCCGCCGAACTGCTGTCGCAAGCCCGCGAAACCCGGGCCGGAGCGGCGGCGCGCGCTGAAAATCAGGAATTGCGGCGGGTGGAGATGGGGCGGCTGTCCGGCGAACGCTTCGAATGCCCGCCGCCGGTGCTGCCCGAGCGCGTGGGCTTTCGCCCCGACGAGATTCGCACCCCGGCGGACGAATCATCGCGCCACGAACGGCTGACGCTGGAACGCGAACGGATTGGCCCCGTCAATCTGGTCGCTGAAACCGAACTGGCCGAACTGGAGGCCGCCAGCACCACCAACGCCGCCGAGCGCGATGAACTGGGCCAGGCGGTCAACAGGCTGCGTGGATCGATCGGCACGCTGAACCGCGAGGGGCGCCAGCGGCTGCTGGCAGCGTTCGAGGCGGTGGACGGGCACTTCCGGCGACTATTCACTACCCTGTTCAACGGCGGCAGCGCGCATTTGTCACTGATCGATTCGGATGATCCACTGGAGGCCGGGCTGGAAATCATGGCGCAACCACCGGGCAAGAAGCTGCAATCGCTGACCTTATTGTCAGGCGGCGAGCAGGCGCTGACAGCGGTCGCGCTGATCTTTGGCCTGTTCCTGACCAACCCCGCACCGATTTGCGTGCTGGACGAGGTCGATGCCCCGCTGGACGACGCCAATATCGAGCGTTTCTGCGACCTGCTCGACCGGATGACCCAGGAAACCCGCACCCGCTACCTGATCGTCACCCACAATGCCGTCACGATGAGCCGCATGCACCGGCTGTTCGGGGTAACGATGATCGAACAGGGGATCAGCCGGCTGGTATCAGTGGACCTGGGTGGGGCCACGTCGCTGCTGGCGGCATAGCCCGCCGGGCCTTTATATCCTCAGCCCTTATAACCCCAGCGCGGTCAGCCCAGGGTGATCCACAGGGCGGGGCCCCAACGGCCACCGGAACAGCCGGTCCGGCTCGGCAAGCGCGACATCGTTTACCGAGGCCTCCCGCCGCGTCATCAACCCATCGCTGTCGAATGCCCATTGTTCGTTGCCGTGGCTGCGCCACCAATTGCCAGCCGCATCACGCGATTCATAAACGAAGCGCACTGCGATGCGATGATCCGTAAACGCCCAGATTTCCTTGATCAGCCGATAGTCATGTTCGGCCGCCCATTTGCGCGCCAGGAATTCAGTGATCGCCGCCCGGCCAGTGAAGAATTCTGATCGGGTTCGCCACCAGCTGTCCGTGCTGTAGGCGAGCGCCACGCGCGCAGGATCGCGGCTGTTCCACGCATCTTCGGCCAGCCGCGCCTTCCGGGCGGCGGCATCAGCGGTGAAGGGCGGTAGCGGCGGCATGGACATGGTGGTTCTCCTGATGCTGCCCCGGTTTGTATTCGCATCGCACGACAGATAGAATGTTTGCCCTCTGGAACAGATTGTTACGCAACGGGGAATGAATGGATCGACTCCATGCAATGCGGGTGTTTGTTGCGGCGGCCGATGCCGGCGGCTTCGCCGCCGCTGCACGAAAGCTGAACATGAGCCCGCCTGCCGTAACGCGCGCCATTGCGGTGCTGGAGGGGCATGTCGGTGCACGGCTGTTCGCGCGGACCACCCGGACGATCAAGCTGACCGATATCGGCCAGCGCTATCTGGAGGATTGCCGCCGGATATTGGCTGATCTGGCAGAGGCAGAGGCGAGTGCCGCCGGGCGTTATACCAGCCCCAGTGGGCCATTGGTGGTGACGGCACCGACGTTGTTCGGCCAATATTATGTCCTGCCGATCCTGATGGACTATCTGGATGCACATCCAGCGGTGCGCGCGCAGGCGCTGTTCGTCGACCGGGTGACCAACATCGTCGCAGAGGGCATTGATGTCGCGATTCGGATCGGCAACCTGCCCGATTCGAGCCACAGCGCGATCCGGGTGGGATCGGTGCGGCGGGTGGTGTGCGGATCGCCCGGCTATTTCGAGCGGCATGGCCGCCCCGCAACACCGGCCGATCTGGCCCGCCACCGCATTGTTTCAGCAAGCTTGGGATCATCCACCAATGCCACTGCCTGGCGCTTTGGCGGGACGGGCAAAACCAATGTCGCGATCGATTCGCCGTTGCAGTGCCACAGCATCGACGCAGCAATCGCGGCGGCGCGGGCGGGATGGGGTCTGACGCGGGTATTGTCGTATCAGATCGGCCCGGCGGTGGCGGCGGGTGAACTGGAAATCATCCTGGCAGATCATGAAGAACCGGCAATTCCCGTTCATGTCATCCACCATGAGGGACGACGAGCCGCCGCGACGGTGCGCGGATTTGTGGATACAGCGGTCGCCAGCTTGCGCGCAAACCGTGATATTGGGTGATCGGACGCATGATTATTCCACAAGGTGAAACAGTGTGATGTGTCCATCACCGCTTCCCGCCCGGGCGATGGCCGCATAGTTCTGCGTCAAGCCTGCGCCGTTTTGTGCGCGCGCGTAGGGATCATGACGATGGACAATGCCACATCAACACCCAGCGACATTTTTTTCTCACCCGCCGTAAAGACGGTGCAGGCAGCGCGGGGATCGCGGGAAAGCTATGCCCGGATGGCCGCGCGCGGCGCGTTTCGAACCGAGATCACCGATGATCTGATCGAGCGGCTTGCGGTGGCGGACAGTTTTTATCTGGCGACGGCAAGCGCGGACGGCCAACCTTATATCCAGCATCGCGGGGGTCCGCCGGGGTTCATCCGCGTGCTCGACCGCCACCGGATCGCATTCGCGGATTACCGGGGCAACCGGCAATATATCTCGACCGGCAATCTGTCGGAAAATGATCGCGCGCAGATGTTTGTGATGGATTACGTCAATCAACGCCGGGTCAAGATTTGGGGGCGCGCCGTGACGACCCAGGATCCTGCGATTATCGCCCAGTTGATGGCGGATGGTTACCGCGCGCAAGCCGAACAGGCGATCATCTTAACGGTCGACGTCTGGGATTTGAACTGCCCCCAGCATATCCCGATCAAATTGGCCGTCGGCGATGTCGAGCCGATCATTGCGAATCTTCGCGCGCGAGTTGCAACGCTGGAAGCAGAACTCGCCGCCGCGCGACGTTAACGCAGCCGTGCAATCGCCAGCCCGTCGGCCTTGGCGCGATCCTTGATCGATTCTTCGCTACGGGTCATCGCCTTGGCGATTGCCTTTAGCGGCATGCCCTTTTTGGCGAGCAGATGGAGCTTTTGAACCTCGTCCTGTGTCCAGGGCTGGCGGTGCCGTTCAAATCGTTCTGCGGCCATATGCTGCTCCCCCTTGCGATACCCGGCATGATCGGCGCGCCGAAACAATGCGGCCCAAAGCCCAGTCGCGCGTTATGATCGGATTGCGTGTATAGGCCATAGCAATTCCGCTTGCCCTGTTGCTTCGCCCCGTCACTGATTGAAGGCTCCGCTTGGTCGCCACCGCTTATCTGAACGCCATCGGCACTGCCGTTCCCGGGCATGACATTCATGACGCCTTTATCGGCTGGGCCCGCGCCCAAATCACCGATACGCGGCGGCGTGCCTTGTTCGATCGCATGGCACAGCGCGCGGCAATCGGCCACCGCTGGTCGGTATTGCCGCCAACGTCGTCGGGGGGATCGCCCGTTGATCCCGGTGGCTTTTACGACGTGGCAGACGCGCCGGGCACGGCTGCGCGGATGGCGCGCTATGCTCAAGCCGCGCCCGCACTGGGCATCGCCGCGATCGAGCAGCTGGCGGCGCGTGCTGATATCGCGGGCATCACCCATTTCGTCGTCGCCAGCTGCACTGGCTTTGTCGCACCGGGCATCGACCAGATCATTGCCCGCCAGTTCGGACTATCCCCGGCAATCGAGCGGTTGCTGATCGGTTTCATGGGCTGTTACGCGGCTGTGGCCGCGATACGCACT
>JBBQDD010000205.1:0-5003 GCA_038319335.1 Sphingomonadales bacterium | reverse complement strand
AACGACCTTCTTTTCCTTTGTTATTTTCCCATTTTTTTTGATTTCAAGCCCCCGGTGCCTCTAGGCTACCGAATTAAATTTAATTTCGGTACCCAAGCGGCTCCGGTGCCTTGAGCACAAAACTCCACTCCAATGGATCCTACGATAAAATATAGTCCTTTCTAGGAAATATCCTAGAAAGGGCCTTTCACCTCCTCCCCACCCAAATCACATGCCGCGCGCCTTTGCCGCTGGCGCGCGCGCGCACAACCACTTCGTCCACCGCGAAGCCCGCATCGCGCATCCGCCGGGCAAACACATCATCGCTCGCGGCGGACCACACCGCCAGCACCCCGCCGGGAGACAGCGCGTCCTTGGCCGCTGTCAGCCCCGTCATCGTGTAAAGCCCGTTATTGCCCTTGCGGGTCAGGCCGTCGGGGCCGTTATCCACGTCGAGCAGGATCGCGTCGAACCGTCCCCGCCCGCTGCGCATCACCGCACCGACATCTTCCTCCACCACTGCAACACGGGGGTCATCCAGGCACCCGGCGGCGAAATCGGCCATCGGCCCGCGTGCCCAGGCGATGACGGCGGGCACCAGCTCGGCCACCGTCACCCTTGCCCCCGGCCCCAATCGCGCCAGCAACGTGCGCAGCGTAAAGCCCATGCCGTATCCGCCTACCAGCATCCGCGCATCCGCCCCCACCCGGTCGCAGGCAAGGGTCGCCAGCGCTTCCTCCGAGCCGCTCATCCGGCTGGACATCAATTCCTCGCGCCCCAGCATGATGAACCAGTCGGTCCCGCGCCGCACCAGCCGCATCTCGCCGCCGCCGGGCACTTGCGCTGTATCGATCAGTTCGCGTGGTATCATTGGTGTGCCTTTGGTTGATGGTTGCAATGGGCGCTGCCCGCCCTCCCAGCCCGGGATGGCGACTAGGGCACCCTGAAGCTGGCGTCATGCTGAACTTGTTTCGGCATCCAGCGCGCTGCCGCGTCAGACGGCAATTGCGGCGCGTTGGACCCTGAAACGACTTCAGGGGGACGATGTTTGTCGAAAGTCAGCCACCGCATTATACCCTGCCGCCATGCCCCCGCCCATCGCCTCCTCGCCGATTGTTACCGCTGCTCTGGTCGTGCTGTTCGGGGTGCCGGTGCTGCTGTTCATGGTGTGGGCGGTGGATGAGGATATGGTGCGGCGTCGGCTGGGCTGGCTTGGCCGGTACATGATGTTCATCATCCCGGTTTATGCCGCGATGATCGGCGCGGTAGGCTGGCTGTTCCGCGATCCGCACACGTTGATGCTGGGCGGCGCGGTTGCCGCCTTCACGCTGAAGCCCGTCTATGATGCGTGGCGAAAGAAACGGCGGCGCTAAAGCGCCCGCAACCCTGCCGCCCGCTTTGGCCTGATCAGCAACTCGCTCAGCCCCCACACCAGCGCATCGGCCCGGTCGGGCGATCGGCCCGGCCCTTCATAGCCGCCGCCGGTGATCAGCCCGCACAGCTCGTCCTCCAGCGCGGGGAATGCGCCCAGATGCCGCACCCGTCCGCGTTCATAGAGTGCAGCCACCGGCTCGGCGCGCGCCACCTTGCCGCGCGATGCATGCACCAGCCGCACCGGCAGCCCGGCATCGGCGGCGATCAGCACGCTTTTCACCATCGCGCCGCCATTATTCGCCTCCGCCACCACCCGGTCCGCGCGGTGCCGCGCGGCGCACGCCGCCACCGCCCGCGCCCAGCCTTCGGGGCTCACCCCGCTGATCGTCGCATCCTCCAGCACATAGCCGATCCCGTCCGCGCCCAGCCCCAACGCGACGATGCCGCATGCATCGCCGCCAATGCTCGCGCTCGGGTCCACCGCCACCACCACCCGCACCAGCGCGGGGCACGCCTGCACCCGACACGCCTCCAGCATGGCGCGGCTCCACAGCGCCGCTGCCAGATCCTCGATCAGCTCGCCGTCCAGCTCCTGCCGGCCTAGCCGCGTGCCGCCATAATCCGCCGCCATCGCCGCCACAAAGCTGGTCGGCAGATGCGGATTATCCCGCGTCCGCCCGCATGTTTCGACAAGCCCGGGAAGCGCCTTGATCCGCCGCATCAGCGCATTGGGGCGCGGCGTGGTGGTCAACACCGCGCGCGGCGCATCGCCAACCCGCAGGCCCATCATCAGATTGTCCCAGCTCGCCTCGCCCGGGCGACCGCGCCATTTGGCGATTTCGTCGCACCAGGCCAGATCATGCTCGGGGCCGCGCAGCCGCTCTGGCATGGCGGCGGAATAGACATAGGCGCGTGCGCCAGACGCAAAAGCCAGTTCCGCCTGGCCTGGGTGCCAGCGAAGCTTTTCGTCACTACGCGCCACGGCGATCAGCCCGCTTGGCCCCTCAATCATCACCTGGCGCACATCGTCGATGCTTGCCCCCACCAGCGCAATCCGGGCGTTGGGCTTCGCGCGCGCATGCGCACTCACCCATTCCGCCCCGGCCCGGGTTTTGCCAAAGCCGCGCCCGGCACGGATCAGCCACACCCGCCAGTCCCCCGGCGGCGCGCGCTGCCCGTCATGTGCCCATTGCCACCAGCGTTCGTTGAATTCGCGCTGCTGCGCCTTGCTGAGCGAGCGGATGACGATTGCCTGTTCATCGCGCGGCAATGCCAGCAGCCGATTGATCAGCGCGTTGCCTGTCGCATCGCCCGGCCCAGCGTCACCCGCCGTCACGCCCTGTTCCTTCGCTTGTCGATCGCCTGGAGTTTTCGCAAAATCGCCGCATCGGTTTCATCGGCCCGCGCCCGCAGCAACGGCGGCCCGCCACGCCGGGGCCGATCGGCCGAGCGCTGGGTATGCGCCGCCAGCAGGCGCAGGGCCAGATCAACGTCGATCGGCCCGGTCACCTCCGTCGCGCCATTGGTGATGGATCGGCCACCACCGGCCAATGCATGGCCCACCAGTTGCGTTTCGAGCATGGCATAGCCTGCCTCAAGCGCATCATGCCAGGCGGCCAGAAACGCCGGGTCGTGCCGCCGCAATGCATAGACGCTGACGGTATCCACCCCGATCGCCGCCGCCGATTCCCTGACGTTACAGGTCGCTGCCAGATGATCGAGAAACGCTGCCTTTTTCTTTGCCGTCCAGCGCACCCATTTGCGCCCCGTAAATGCCGTTGGCCGCGTTACCGTTGGGGTCGCTGGCCGCTTGTGGGTTTTACTCGTCAAACCACCCTCCTGTTCGCCCGCCTATTCGCGTGCCTGTTCGCCCGCCTATTCGTTGGGCGACAAAAAAGGGGCGGCCCGGCTTTCGCCAGACCACCCCATTCGCCCCGCCCGACTCACAATTCGTCAGCGTTCCTGATATGTGCCGAATCAGCGTGACGATGTCAAGCAGAAATAACCGATCTGGTTATCTTGACGCGGTTCAGAACTTGAACACGCCCCCCACCGCGATCTTGTTGGCGCGCAGCGTGCGATCATACACGGTGCGATCATATTCGGCCCGCAGCGAGAAATGCCGGTCGACCATCACCTCAACCCCGCCGCCATAGGTAACCCCGCCATCGGTTTGCTCACGCACCAGCCGGGGGCCGGTGGCAGGCGTGGTGGTCCGGTCGGTCTGCAGCCAGCGATAGCCTGCCCGGCCATAGATCAGCGCGCCGGGCGCCACCACAAAGCCGGCCCGCGCCGTCACGTCATAGGTCAGACCCGGATCGACCAGATACTGGCCGCGCGTCCCAGTCTGGCGGGCCGCCTTGGCACCGCCGCCTATCCCGGCCTCAACGCCAATCACCGCCTGGCCGATCTGCTGATCATAGCCCAGGAACCCGCGATAGCCGACGCCGCTCTGGCTCGCGGTGCGGGTCGCGCCGATGCCACCGGGGTCGCGCCGCACGCTCTCACGCTCGCGGCTTACTTCAACGCCCACTTTGGCGCCGGTAAAGCTCGGCGCGTCCTGCGCACGGGCGATATGGGGAACAACGAAAAGAATGAACGCGCTTGCCGCAATGTAAAGTTTCATCAAAGCCTCCTTTTGTGTGAACGGTAATCGCCAGCGTGATGCTGTTGATGATGCCGTTCTGAAGGCGGCGCGTTGCGCCTGCGTCAGCCCTGTGTGGAGATTGCGTCAACGCGCGCGGCGATTTGCGGGTTGGGTTTGTCGCGTGAGGAGATCAGGTTGCACTGTTCGCCCCATGCGCGGGGTGCAGCGTATCGGCCGGCACCGCTCGCGGCTCTGGACCCCCGCTTTCGCCGGGGAACAGTCAATACAGGTCGTAAACTGATGAGTACCGGCTTGTCCGCTAGCGCTTATTTGCAGACCTTCGCATGCCGATTTAGGATGCTGTAATGACGCAGTTACTTTTACGGCACCGATCCCCTCGAGGTATGCATTACATCTGACTGGCCAACTGGTCGAAAGCGCGGCATGATTTGCGAATGAAGCTACTAGACGAAATCGTCGACTCGGCGGCAGGCGACGACGTTCGCTTGGTGACGTTACTGCGCAAATGTCTGATTGTCGCCGCGCGGCTAAAAAACGAGAGCCTGCGCCAATGGGTGACATCAGAACTGAATGGTTATAACGACCATCTGTCGATGCCAGAGTATCGTGTCACCGCTATAACGGCCAAAGGTTTTTTTATAGGGCCTTTCCAAGCTCAGATTAATGATCAACCGCTAGCAGCGGGTATACTCAATGAAGAGCATCGTCATTGGGCAACAACAGCCTATCTGAAAGAAAGTGTATCTGCCTACGAGGTCATGGTCACTGGTGAGGAACGACTTGGGTCGGCTACTATGCACTGGCCCGCTGATCTCGTTACGTTTTACCAAGCGAAGTTTTTTACCGGATACGCGTTAAACCGGGCAGGGCAGGAAATCCCGATCGGCGCGGTCGTCGCTGTGGTGGATACGGTGCGGACGCGGATTCTTCAGTTTGCGCTTGAATTACATTGTGAGTTGGGCGGTGATGATGCGGCAGTGCCCTCGCCCGAGCAGGTCGAGAGTGTCGTGCAGACCATCATCTATGGTGGCAACAATGTCGT
>JBBQDD010000204.1:0-5006 GCA_038319335.1 Sphingomonadales bacterium | reverse complement strand
TGTCGCGCGTTGTGGGAGAGACCTTGTCGATCGGCGTCCACGCCAGCCGCCGCGCGGCAAAGTTCACGCGGGCGCTGTCGATCAGAGTGCCGTTCCGGTCGTACAGCCACGCTTCGGAGGGCTGCCACTGTCGACGGACTTGCGCATAGCCGGGTAGCGGTGGCGGCTGGGTGGCATAGTCGAGACCTGCGCCTGCCAGTACCAGCATGATCAGCGTGCCGATGGCGTAATGGGCCGGCCGCAACGTGCGTGCCCAGCCGATTAGTGCTGCCATCGCCCGATCAGGCTGATCGGCCAGCAACGCCTGCAATCGCGCAATCCAGTTCATGCTATTTGGGGAGCACGGTCACCGGGGCGTTGGGCAGGGCGGCACGGATGGCGGGCGAATACATCGCCTCCACCCGGGTTGGCGGCAGGTTGAACCGTCCCGCGCCGTTCAGCCGCACGGTGTAGCTGACGGTAAAGCTGCCGCGCGGCACCCAGGCGAAATAGCCGCGCCACGTTGCCCCGCCCCGCTCGACATAGCTTGGCGTCACACCTGCAACGCCCGTCACCTGCGCCAGCAGCGATGATTGCCCGCCTTGATCGCCGATGATCGTCGCACCCGCCGGGACCGGATCGCTGACGACAACCCAGTTGCGTTCTGCCGATGCGTCGACGGTGATCGACACTTTCAGCACATCGCCCCGGGTCAGCACGCCAGCATTGCGGGCCTGCACCACCGAAACCGTCTTGGTCATCTTGTAGCCGGCGTTCAGCGCTTTGGTGAGCGGCACGGCGGCCGACACCGATATCATGGCCCAAGGCCCCGCCCCGCCGCTTTGCGACAGGTTGAGCGGGGTTCGCCCGGCGGGCAGCGGCAGGCTGACAAAGCGTGATGGCTCGGCCAGCGGCCAGCTGCGCGTCAGCGTCGTCGTGCCGAGCGTCGCGGTGGTGATGCCCGCCACTGCTTCTGCCGGATAAATGCCCCCAAATTTTCGCGCGGCAATCGCGCCCCAGGCATTGGCGGTTGTCGTATCCCAGTGCCCGCGCGATTGGCGCAACGCGACGCCCACCATCATCCGCGGGGCATCATCCTGCCAGCCGGGCCGCCCCAATACGGCAACCAGCGCCTTGATCGCTGCTTCGTCGCCCGATGACATCAGCCACCATGCCGCATTCGACTGATCGCTCAGATCAAGGCGCGTGCCTTCATACACCAGCCGCTTGCGTAGCTCGGCTTGCGCCGCGCCCTTGAGCGCAGCGGCATTGGCAAGCCCCGGCACCTTGTCCAGCGCGACCAGATAATCGGCGAGCTCCGCGGTTTGCATCTCGCCGATCGGCAAGCCGATCTGGCCAATCATCGCAGGCGTCGCCGCGCCGGCCCGGGCAAGTGCTGCAAACGCGGCCGCCCGTTGCAGCCGGACATCGCCATACTCCTCATGCCGCACCCGGCCATCGACCACGGCCTTCAGCCCCTCAATCATCTTGGCGCGCGGCCCTTCCGGAATGGGCAGCCCGGCCTCGGATGCGATCGACAGGACATAGGCGGTCAGCGCCTCCGATCCGTTCAGCGTTTCCGATGGCCAATAGCGCAACAGCCCATCAGGTGCCTGATAAGTCGGGATTTCGCCGGCCAGCGTGCCCCAGCCTGCCACATCGCCCAGCGCCACGATCCGCGACAGCCGCTGTTCGAAGCAATTATAGGGATAGGCCGTCATATAGGATCGCACGCCCGCCAGCGGCGGTGCCAGCGTATCGGTAAGCCGCAGATCGACGGTCCCGCGCCCGGGCAATGCGCCCGCCGGTGCCTCAATGGGGATCATCCCGCCCGCGCCCACCCGGGCCAAGGTTGCCGCCCATACCTCAACCGGCACCGCAGGCACGATCGCCTGATCGACGGTGATCTTGTCGACTGCCTTGCCGTCAGCGCTTTTGGCGGACACCTGCCAGCGTAAGGACGACAGCCCTTCGCGCGCGGTCAGATTCCAAACCACAGGCGCAGCACCCCCGGCGGGGATGGTGACCGTCAGCGGCTTGCCGGTGGCGACACGCGGCATCAGATCAACCGTCGCCGTCACCGTCATCGGCTTGTCGGAACCGTTGCGCAGCGTGAACACCGCCCCGAAATTATCGCCGGTGCGCACCAATGGCGGAATGCCGCTGAAAATGCTCAAATCCTGCGCGGCGCGGATGTCGGTTTCGCCGGTGCCAAACAATTGCGCGCCGTCTGTGGCGATGGCGACCAGCTTGAACGATGTCAGCGCGTCGTTCAGCGTCACCGGCACCCGGGCATGACCACTGGCATCAAGCGCGACATGGCCCTTCCACAGCAACACCGGCTGGAAATTCTCACGGTTCAGGCCCGACAGGTCGCCACCGCCGCCGCCGCCCGCTTCAACCGCTTTCTTGCCGTAATGGCGCTTGCCGACGACCTGGGTTTGCGCGGTGGACGTCAGCACTGACAGCGATCGTTCGCCCATCATCGCGCTCAGCACGTCCCAGCTTTCGTTCGGGGCAAGCTGGAGCAGGGCTTGGTCGACCGCGACAAAGGCGACATCCGCGCTGGCGGCGGGCTTGCCGTCGGGCGTTTTCACATCGACATCAACCTGCGCCACGTCGCGCGCGGCATAGCGTTCGCGGTCGGCCTTCACCGTCACGCCCAGCCGGTACGCATCCCAGCCAACCTTCACCTTGGCGATGCCCAGCCGGTAGGCCGGCTTGCTCAAATCGACCAGCGCCGTCGGCTCTGGCGCAGGCTCATTCTTGGCGACAATGCCCAGCATCGCGCCGAAATCGGTCAGCCAATCCCAGAATCCGCCCTGCACGCGGCCACGCACCGCCATGACGGAGACGAACACATCGGGTGCATAGCTGCCGGGCATCTTCACCTCGACGACCGGGTTTCGCCCCTCAAGATGCGTGACAAAGCTCGACAACACGCCTTCGCGTTCCACCGTCACGAGCGCGGTTGCCTCACGGAACGGCATCCGCACCTGGAAGCGTGCGGTTTCGCCCGCCTTATATTCAGGCTTTTCGGGGATCAGGTCCATCCGGTCGCCATTGTCGCCGCCGAACCACCAATCGTCATCGCCCACCAGCCACGTGGAAACCGTGCTGCGCGCCAGATTACCGGCGGCATCCGTGGTGGTGGCAACGACATAGACCTCACCCGATACGCCGGGGTTGATCGCGCAGGTCGCCAGCCCCTGTGCGTCTGTTGTCGCGGTACAGGTGGCGGCCAGCTTGGTGGTCTTCATCTGGTTGTCATAGGCATAAAAGCCACCGATCAGGCGCCGCCGCGCCGTCAGGATTTCGCGGTTGTACAGCGCAACAGTGATCGCCTGATTGGCGATCGGCTTGCCCTGGGTATCGACCGCCACCAGCCGCAGCCGCAGATCGTCCTGCTTCATCAGCCAGCCATCGGTCTTGATGCCAATCCGCACGCCAGACGGGAAAATCGGGATGCTGCGCGATGCGGTGAGCACTTCGCCATTGGCATCCTGATAATCCATTTCGACCAGCATATTGGCCGCGCCATCCAGCGATTGCGGCACCTCGATCGCGGTGCGCGCGGTGCCGTCTGCGCCCAGCGTGACGGGCAATGTCTGGGTGGGGGGCAGCGGCGTCTGCTCTTCCTCGCCGTCGCCGTTCATGGCCTTCACGCCCTCAGCCACGGCCTTGCCGCCAAAGCTGTATCCTTCATAACCGGCAGGCGTGCCGACCGTGCCGAACCAGCCCACGCGCACATCGACCGGCAGATTGGCCGCGCCCCCGCCCGACAGATAGCCCACGAACAAGTCGATCGGCAGCGTCTTTGGCCGGATTGCGGCTTCCTTCGGGCCGGTTACCGTCGCGCGCATCGTTGGCAGGCGATATTCATCGACCTTGAACGACTGGTTGGTGAAGATCGTCGTGTCGCCCCCGGCTCCCTTGACGATAACCTGCAGATCGTAATCGCCCATCGGCGCGCCCTGCGGCGCGGTCCACTGGGTTTCGCCGATTCCGTTGGCGTCGATGCGCAGCGGCAGATCAAACTGCGTATCCGATCCGCGGTGAGACAGCCGCAGCGTGCCGGTGAAGGCAGGCGATGTCGCAAACCCATCGGCAATCGGCTTGCGCACGATATGCTTCATGTTGATCGTCTCGCCCTGGCGAACCAGTGCGCGATCGAACACGGTGTGAACAATGTCTTCCCGTGCGGAATAGCCATAAGGCAGGTCGAAATCATAGGGCCGAATGCCCTCGCCCCAATCGGTCAAGGTGAAGCTGAAATCATCGTCCTTGCGAGCGGACACCATCAGCGCATGCGCTGACCCATCGCCCTCGCATGATGCATAGGTTTCGGGCACGGGCAGCCCGGCGGGGATCAACAGCCCGCCACTCTTGTCGCTTACGCCGCGCGCCAGCACCTTGCCGGTGCAGCTGTCCGTCACGGTAACGGCGGCATTGCCAACCGGCTTGCCGCTATCGAGCGCGGTCACCCAGGCCAGGCTGCGATCCCGGCCCCATTTGAAATGCACCGCCATGTTGGTGACCAGCGCGGCGCTGGCCACATAACGCGGCGCATCACGGCCGAGCAGCGCATTGCCCAGTTTCGGGCTGGCGAGTTCCACCACATAGAATCCGGGCTTGGTGAGCGGAATGCCGACCACTTCGAAATCCTTGCCCTTGCCCGGCAGCCCAACCGACAGATCCATCCCCTGGTTCGCCGCCAGGATCGGCTTGGATCCAGTGTCGTTGATCGTCACCTTTTCCTTGCCGCGCTGTTCTTCATGGCTGGCATAATCATCAGCATCGTCAACCGTGCGCAGCCATGCCGCGATCTGGCCGTCAGTGCCGTCGATCTTCAGCGTCTGCCCGGCAATCGCTAGGTTGCGCCCGCGCAAGGCGGGCTCAACGTTGCGGACAGTGACCGGCAGCACGCCGCCCTCACGCGCCTCCAATATGCCGAACGGTGCGGCAAACTTCACCAGCGGCGGTGCCTCGTCAAAGCGGATGTCGAGCGGGAATCGTTCGGCATTGGA
>JBBQDD010000203.1:0-5011 GCA_038319335.1 Sphingomonadales bacterium | reverse complement strand
CTGGTGTCAATCGCGACGGGGATGATCTGGCGGCCAACGGGTTCCTGCACCAGCGCCGACTGGAAGCGGGCATAGAACAGATGGGCGATGTCGAATTCGCCTGCCTCGTACCGGGCAATCACATCATCGGCGACGGCGCGCGCATCGGCGAACTTCACCGCCTTGATATGGCCCATTTCGAAATCATGGACGATCTGGGTTGGGTAAAAGCGGCGCAGCACGCGGCCCTTTTTGCCCGCAATGTAGAATTTGACGGTCTTGCCCGCTGCCATCAGCTCTTCGGCCTTGCGGCGTGCCGCGCGGACGATGTTCGAATTGAACGCACCGGCCAAGCCACGCTCCGATGTTGCGACGATGATCAGGTGAACCTGATCCGTGCCCGTGCCTGCCAGCAGCTTGGGTGATGATGCACTGACCGTCACCTTGGAGGCCAGGCTGGCCATCACGGCTTCGAACCGAACGGCATAGGGACGACCGGCGACAGCGGCTTCCTGCGCACGGCGCAGCTTTGCCGCCGCGACCATCTTCATCGCCTTGGTGATCTTCTGCGTCGACTTTACAGAGCCGATGCGGACCTTGAGGGCCTTAAGAGATGCCATTTCACTTCCCGGTTCGTCATCCCGGCGAAAACCGGGATCTCGTGCCACAGGCCGCGCGCTCGCGGTCTGAGACCCCGGCTTTCGCCGGGGTGACGGTCATTTCAAATCAAGCAAACGTCTTCGCGAAATTCCCCAGAGCCGTCTTCAGCGCCTCGGTCGTTTCTTTTGACAGGTCACGCTTGTCGCGGATGTCGTTCAAGATATCGGCGTGGTTGGCGCGCATATCGGCGAGCATCGCGGTTTCGTAGCGGGTGACGGCGTTCACCGGCACGGCATCGATGAAGCCGTTGGTGCCAGCAAAGATCGACACGGTCTGCTCTTCGAACGGCATGGGTGAGAACTGCGCCTGCTTGAGCAGCTCGGTCAGTCGCGCACCGCGGTTCAGCAGCTTCTGCGTCGCTGCATCAAGGTCCGACCCGAACTGCGCGAACGCCGCCATTTCGCGGTATTGTGCCAGCTCCAGCTTGATGCTGCCGGAAACCTTCTTCATCGCCTTGGTCTGTGCAGCCGATCCCACACGGCTAACCGACAGGCCGACGTTGATGGCAGGGCGGATGCCGGCGAAGAACAGATCGGTTTCAAGGAAGATCTGGCCATCGGTGATCGAGATCACGTTGGTCGGAATGTACGCCGAAACGTCGCCAGCCTGCGTCTCGATGATCGGCAGCGCGGTGAGCGAGCCCGAGCCATTGTCGCTGTTCATCTTTGCCGCACGCTCAAGCAGGCGTGAGTGGAGATAGAACACGTCGCCGGGATAGGCTTCGCGGCCCGGCGGGCGGCGCAGCAACAGCGACATCTGGCGGTAAGCAACGGCTTGCTTCGACAGATCGTCATACACGATCAGCGCGTGCATGCCGTTGTCGCGGAAATACTCGCCCATCGCGCAGCCGGTGTACGGTGCGAGGAACTGTAGCGGGGCAGGCTCTGATGCAGTTGCGGCCACCACAATAGTATATTCCATCGCGCCGCTCTCTTCGAGCTGACGGACGATCTGCGCCACGGTGGAGCGCTTCTGGCCGATCGCGACATAGATGCAATAAAGCTTCTTGCTCTCGTCATCGCCCGCATTGGCGTTCTTTTGGTTGATGAAAGTGTCGATCGCGACGGCGGTCTTGCCGGTCTGGCGATCGCCGATGATCAATTCGCGCTGGCCACGGCCAACGGGGACGAGCGCGTCGATGGCCTTCAGGCCGGTCTGCACAGGCTCATGCACCGATGTGCGCGGGATGATGCCCGGCGCCTTCACTTCGACGCGGCTGCGCTGATCGGACACGATCGGACCCTTGCCATCGATCGGGTTGCCCAGGCCATCGACCACGCGGCCAAGCAGGCCCTTGCCGATCGGCACGTCGACGATGGTGCCGGTACGCTTGACGACATCGCCTTCCTTGATCTGGCTGTCTGACCCGAAGATCACGACGCCGACATTGTCGGCTTCCAGATTGAGCGCCATGCCCTGCACGCCGTTCGAAAATTCCACCATCTCGCCGGCCTGAACATTGTCCAGCCCGTGGATTCGGGCGATGCCGTCACCCACCGACAGCACTTGCCCGGTTTCCGAAACCTGGGCCTCGGTGCCGAAGCTGGCGATCTGGTCCTTGATGACCTTTGAGATTTCAGCGGCGCGGATATCCATGAGGTGAACCTTTTAGCCTTTCATCGCGAGCGCGAGAGTATGGAGACGGGTCTTGATCGAGCTATCGATCATCTGGCTGCCAATGCGGACGACGAGCCCGCCCAGCAGCGACGGATCAACCGACAGGTCGACCGAAACTTCACGACCGATGCGCTGGCGAAGCGATTGCTTCAGCGCGGCGACCTGATCGTCGGAAAGGGCGTGTGCCGATGTGACTTCAGCAGTCGTTTCACCGCGAAAGCCGGCGGCCAGCTGGCGAAACGCGCGGATGATCGCCGGCAGCTGAGCCAGGCGGCGATTATCGGCCAGCACGCCCAGAAACTTGGTGGTCGTCGCGTCCAGCTTCAGCATCTTGGCCACGGCGCCCACGGCCTTGGTGGCGGCACCTCGCGCGATGAGCGGGCTGGTCGTCAGCGTCTTGAAATCGGCTGACTGGTCAAGCGCGGCGAGTACCGTGGCCAGGCTCGCTTCGACCTTGTCGATCGCCTTTGCGTCACGCGCCAGCTCGAACAACGCGGTGGCGTAGCGCCCCGGTAAGCTAGCTTGAATACCGCCGGAATTCTCCACGCGATCGACATCCTCTTTGGGAACAGAAAAAATTGGCCCCATGCGCAAACAGGGCCTCAAAGGGCCCTCACTTGGGTTGCGCGGCTGCTAGCATCGGTGTGGCGGTGATGCAAGCGGGGTGGTCAATCAACTGCCAGGGGGCTTGTTGCGGTGCAGCGGGCTGTAAAATATCGCCTGAATTCACCGAAGCGTCACAATTGGTTAACTCGCTGTTGGGGAGTTGGGCGGCATATGTTGCGGGCCTGGTCAAACACCGGGCGCAGCAGGATATCCTTGATGCGTGTCGACCTTTCGTTTTTCTCCCGATCATCGCTGTCTGCATGGTTCAACGGCCAAACGACCACGATTGGCGTCGCATTGCGGCGCGTGTTGTTCGCGTTGCTGGCCATTCAGGCGGTGCTTGCGATCACACTGGTGGTCGGCGCGATCTCGACAAGCACGGGCATGCGCACGCTGGTGCGCGAGAAAATCTATCCAATTGCAGAGCTTCAGGCGGTGACGGACAATTATGCCCGGGCACTGGCGACCGCGCACAAGGTGGTCAGCGGCAACACATCGGGCGCAGGCGCGCTGGACGCCATCACCACGGCGCGGGAGCAGATAAAGCATAACTGGGCGCTGTTTCGCGCGCATGATCTCGATCGTCGCCACGCCGCCATGATCGCCCGGGTGGATGCGGCCCGCAGCGATGCCGATCGCGCGATTGCGGGCCTTGATCGCCTGATCCGTGACGGCCAGACCGACAAGCTCGATTTCTTCGTGACCGGCCCGCTGAATGCAGCAATCGACCCGCTGACCGGGGCGAGCGATTCGCTGATCGTGGCGCTGCGCAAGGATGTGGGGGCAGAACAGCGGGCGATGCAGAACCGGTTCTGGCGCGCCTATTTCATGGTGACGCTGGTGACGCTGATGGCGATCGTGGTCGGCTGGTGGGGAATGCGCATCGTTTCCCGGCAGATCACCCAGCCGCTCGCCGATATCGCGGTGGCGACGCACCATATTACGGACGACAAGCATGATGCCGTCATCCCCGGGCTGGACCGGACGGACGAGATTGGTGCCATTGCCCGCGCGCTTGCCTTTGCGCGCCAGCGCTCCATCGACGCGCGCCGGCTGAGCGAAGAATCGCGGCGGGCCGGGGAAACGCTGCATCGGCGCGAGGTGAAGGATCACGCCGCCAAGGCCAAGCGCGCGGCCGACCTTGATGCGTTGTTCGCGATTTTTGAGCGGGAGGCGGGCGATGTGGTGGCCGGGCTGAAATCGGCGGGCCCGCGCCTGCGCGAAACGGCAGCCGCCATGTCGGGCGAGGCGACTGAGGCAGAGCATCACGCGCTCGCCACCGCGTCGCTGACCGAACAAAGCGCCGCGAGCGCACGCACCATTGCCCAGTCGAGCAGCGCGCTGGCCAGGGCGATCGACAATATCAGCCGCGCCGCCAATGATTCGCGCGCCGGGGTCGGCACGGTCCGCACGCGGACGCTGGCCGGGCGCGATCACGCCGAATCGCTGGGCGCGCTGGTGAACGAGATCGCGTCGGTGCTTGATTTTATTGCCGTCATCGCCGGGCAAACCAATCTGCTCGCGCTGAACGCCACGATCGAGGCGGCCCGGGCTGGGCCTGCCGGGCGCGGCTTTGCCGTGGTAGCCGAAGAGGTGAAGGGGCTGGCCCGCCAGACCCAGACCGCGGCGGGGAAGATCGAGATGCGGCTCGCCGCCGTGCGCGATGCCAGCGCGACGGTGCTCTCCACAATCGAATCGATCGATTCGCTGGTGGCGGGGCTTGATCAGTCCGCCGCCAATGTTGCCGACGCGGTTGAGCAGCAGCGCGACATGACCAGGCGCATCGCCGCTGCCATTGCGGAGGTGGAGGGCGGCACCGCCCATGCCGCCGCCAACATGCAATCGCTTCACGGTCGCGCGGAACGCACGCGCGGCACCGCCACGACGCTTGCCAGCACTGCCGATGATGTGGCGGGCAATGTCGATCGCCTGCGCGGCCACATCAACCAGCTGATCGCAGATGTGCGCGCGGCCTGAGCGGGCCAATCCGTCTTTCGCTGGCCGTCACGCTCGCTAAAAGGGGCGTAGCAAAAGCGCGGGGAGAGCATGATGGCGGACGGCACGATGATCCAGATGGCGATGGCCGATGGTGCGGAAATTGCCGTCTATCATGTCCAGCCTGCGGGAAGGCGGCGTGGCGGGCTGGTGC
>JBBQDD010000202.1:0-5033 GCA_038319335.1 Sphingomonadales bacterium | reverse complement strand
TTGACGTGATCCTGACCGAAAACCTGTTCGGCGATATCCTGTCGGACGAATTGTCGGTGATCCCCGGATCGATCGGCCTGCTGGGATCTGCCAGCACCGGCACGGGCAAGGGCGGCCTGTTCGAACCCATCCACGGCTCCGCCCCCGATATCGCCGGGCAAGACCGCGCCAATCCCGCTGGCATGATGGAAAGCGCTGCGATGATGCTCGATATGCTGGGCGAGGAGCGGGCGGCGGCGGTGCTGCGCAATGCGGTGCGGGAAACGCTGTTGGCGGGTGTTCGCACCGCCGATCTGGGCGGCACCGCGCGGTGCACCGAATTTGGCGGTGCGGTACGCGCGCGCCTGCACGTAACCGCCGGTGTGCCAGCATGAGCAGTCGCCCGCGCACGCTGTATGAAAAAATCTGGGACGCGCATGTGGTGGAACGGCGCGCTGATGGCACCTGTCTGATCTATATCGACCGGCATCTGGTGCATGAGGTTACCTCTCCCCAGGCGTTTGAAGGGCTGCGGATTGCGGGGCGGCGGGTGCGTCGGCCTGATCTGACCTTGGCGGTGCCTGATCACAACGTGCCGACGACGGCGCGTATCGATGCGGCGGGCAAGCGAATCCCCATCGCCGATCCGGCGAGCGCGGCGCAGTTGGCGGCACTAGAGGGCAATGTCGCTGATTTCGGCATCCCCTATTTCACCGCGACCGCTGCCGAACAGGGCATCGTCCATGTCGTCGGCCCTGAACAGGGCTTCACCTTGCCCGGCACGACGTTGGTTTGCGGGGACAGTCACACCGCGGCGCACGGCGCGCTGGGGGCGCTGGCTTTTGGCATCGGCACGAGCGAGGTGGAGCATGTGCTCGCCACGCAGACGCTGCAGCTTACCCCGTCGAAAACCATGGAAGTGCGCGTCGATGGCGCGCTGGGGCCGGGGGTGACGGCCAAGGATTTGATCCTGACGATCATCGGCACGATCGGCGCGGCGGGCGGGGCGGGCTATGTCATCGAGTATCGCGGCACTACCTTTGAAGCGATGAGCATCGAGGCGCGGCTGACGGTGTGCAACATGTCGATTGAGGCGGGCGCGCGATCGGGCCTGATCGCGCCGGATGACACGACCTTTGCCTATCTCGCCGGGCGGCCGATGGCGCCTGTGGGCGCGGATTGGGACGCTATGGTCGCGTACTGGCGCACGCTGCCCAGCGATCCGGGTGCCCGGTTTGACACCAGCATCACGATTGACGCGGCCAGCGTCGCGCCCAGCGTTACCTGGGGCACCAGCCCCGACGATGTGGTGGGCGTGGGCGGATCAGTGCCGCACCCCGACAGCTTTGCCGATCCTGCCAAGCGCGCCGCCGCGATCAAGGCGCTCGACTATATGGGCCTGACGCCCGGGACCGCGATGACGGACATTGCGGTGGAGCATATCTTTATCGGCAGCTGCACCAACAGCCGGATCGAGGATCTGCGCGCGGCAGCCGCCGTGCTGCGCGGCCGGCATGTGCATCCGCGAATTCGCCAGGCGCTGGTGGTGCCGGGATCGGGGCTGGTGAAGCGCCAGGCCGAGGCAGAGGGGCTTGACCGGGTGTTCATCGATGCGGGATTTGACTGGCGCGAGCCGGGCTGTTCGATGTGCCTGGGCATGAACCCTGACAAGGTGCCGCCGGGCGAGCGCTGCGCCTCCACCTCGAACCGCAATTTCATGGGGCGGCAGGGGCCGGGCGCGCGCACCCATCTGGTTTCGCCCGCGATGGCGGCGGCGGCGGCGATCAACGGCCGCCTGAGCGATGTACGTGAGATGATGGCATGACCCCGGTTGAACGTGTGGAGGGCAGGGCGATCCCGCTGGGGCTCGCCAATATCGATACCGATGTGATCATCGCGGCCGAGCATTTGAAGACGATAACCCGCGCCGGGCTGGGCGATCATGCGCTGGCCTCGCTGCGCCGGGTGCCGGGCAATGTGATTGACGATCCGGCGCATGAAGGCGCGACCATCCTGATCGCGGGCGCGAATTTTGGTTGCGGATCGAGCCGCGAACACGCCGTATGGGCGTTGATGGATCGCGGCATCACGGCGGTGATTGCGCCGTCCTTCTCGGATATCTTTGCCGGTAACGCCTTCAAGAACGGCATGGTCACGGTGGTGTTGCCGCAGGACGCGATCGACCGGCTGATGCTGGTTGCGGCGACAGACCCGATCACGGTCGATTTGGCGACGATGACGGTGACGACGCCTTTCCAGGATCGATTCGCGTTCGATCTTGATGCGTTTCGCCGTGATTGCCTGCTCCACGGCACTGATGAAATCGCGCTGACGCTCGCCAGCGGTGCCGCAATTGCCGCTTATGAGGCCAATGCCGTGATGGCCAAGCCGCCAACCCGTTGAAAGCCTGCACAAAGCGCCAGACTGTCGCTTTCGCGCCACATATTGGCCGATGTCGAACTGAATTATTTTCGTAACCGCCTCGTAACGATCCCGTCCCGGCACCGTCATCCACCCCCGCTAGCGGACCCCCATCGCCGCGAATGACCGTCGGCTGGGGGGAAGAGACAATGATGATCGTTCGACAGGGACGCCGCTCTGCAGCGCGCACTGCCCGCTCCGTTCTGATGTGCGGCATTGCCGCCACGACCGTTCTGGCCGGCACGGCACAAGCCCAAACCGCCGCGCTGCCGCTTGCTGCTGACGCAGCGGCTGAGCCGGCTGCCGACGATATCGTTGTAAAGGGCACCCGCCCGATCGCCGAATCGGAAGCTGCGGCACTCCAGGTGCAGAAAAATTCGGATTCGCTGGTGACGGTGCTCGCCGCCGACGGGATCGGTCGCTTGCCGGACCAGAACATCGCGCAGGCCGCAGGGCGTCTGCCGGGGCTTGGCGTGGAGCGTGACCAGGGCCAGGCGCGCTATATCTCGCTGCGCGGCGCGCCCAATTACTGGACCACGATTTCGTTCGACGGCATCAACATCGTCAGCCCCGAAGGGCGCGATGCCCGGTTCGATTCGATCCCGTCAGCCATTGCGTCGCAAGTGATCGTATCAAAGGCGGTGACGCCTGAAATGCCTGGCGAAACGGTGGCCGGCAACGTCAACGTCATCACCCGTTCGGCATTTGATTATAAGGGCCTTCACCTGGACGGGAAGGCCGGGTTCGGCGTCGCCGAACTGGGCAAGCGCAACCAGTATGAAGGATCGATCGTCGCGTCTGACCGGTTCAATCTCGGCGGCGGTGAAGTCGGCGTGCTGCTGTCCGGCAGCTATTTCGACCGCGCCCAGATCACCGACAATTTCGAGGTTGATTACGAGCGCGTCGCGCAGGACCAGCGGCCTGGCAACGAAACCCGTTTCTGGGCGGCGGAGGCCGAAAACAAGCTGTACCGGCTCACCCGCCGCAACTGGTCTGTCACCGGTCGGCTCGATTACAAGCCTGATGCGGACAACACCATTTCGGCGCGGTCGATCTACACGATCTTCACCGATGACGAAGCGCGTGACAATTACCGTTTCGACCTGGACGACCGCCAGGGCGATCTTGTCCCCAACACGGCGGCTTGCGCGACCACGGTCAACCCCACGCCGACGACCAGCGGCTATGCTGATGTCTGCATCGGCAATACGCCCCAGCGCGGCACGATTTACGGCATCGACATCCGCCAGCGCGCGACTTTGCGCGCCTTCCGCCAGTCGATCCTGACCAACACGCTGACCGGCGATCACGACTTTGCCGATGGCTGGCACCTGATGTGGCTGGGCAACTACACCCAGTCGACCGACGATCGATCGGTGGTGGGTGAGGCTGCGTTCGACAGCCCGACGACCCGCTCGCTGCGCCCAACCGTCAGCTATGATTTCAGCAACCGCAATCGTGCCGTCTTGTCACTGTTCACTACCACCCAGTTGAGCGGACCCACCCGGTTCCAGGCGGGAACGCCAGTGACGGCGATCGACACCTTCACCAAGGCGCCGGTTTCGTTGAGCATTCTCGACGCAGTCGACACGACGGATGCCTATACGGGCAAGCTGGTGCTGACGCGCCAGACCGGGTTCCTTGGCGGCGACGCAACGTTCAAGGCAGGGTTTCAGTTCGATCAGCGTACAAAGGTGGCAGACGAGAAGCAGATATTGCTGAACACGGCAGCACAGTTCAGCACGGTGGGATTGCCCAGCGACTATAATCTGTTTTCGCTGAGCCAGCCGTTCCTGGGCAACTTTCCGATCAGCTACACCTTCCGCTATTTCGACCCGGCCAAAATGCGCGCGGTCGCCGCTGCGGCCCGCACTTTCTTTGGCCCCGTGCCGCTTACCGGCAACAATTATAACGTCCGCGAACAGGTTTTCGCCGGCTATGTCATGGGCACGCTGAAATATGACTGGGGCTCGATTTTGGGCGGCGTTCGCGTCGAGCATTTGAAGAACCTGGGCAGCGCAATTGCGACCGTTGGGGCGACCACTGCGCAGGTGACCGCAGAGGCGAGCCAGACGCTGTTTTTCCCCAGCCTGCACGTCAACTACAATGTCGATGACACCAAGAAGCTGCGGCTGTCGTTCAATTCGGGTGCAGCGCGCGCCGATTATGATCAGCTTCGGCCCAATGTGGTGATCAACGATCCCAACCAGACCATTTCCGGCGGCAATCCTTCGGTAAAACCGGAACGCGCATATGGCGTCGACGGATATTTCGAATGGTATCTGAAGCCACAGGGCTATCTGATGGTCGGCGTGTTCTACAAAAAGGTGGAGGATGTGCTGTACCGCCAGTCGCGCACCTTTGGGTCCAACGCGCTGGACAGCAATGGCATTGATCGTTCGTCCTATGTCTTCAGCGGCATCACCAACGGTGGCGACGGGCGGATCTACGGTGCCGAAGCAGCGGCGCAGCTCCAGCTGGAGCCATGGACGGCCGATCTTGGCCTGCCCGACTGGAGGGGCGGCTTTGGCATCTCAGCCAACTTGACTCTCAACAACAGTCGGGTGACGAAGCCAGCTGGTCCGGGCGTCCCCGCCCGCAAGGTCCGGCTGCCCGGTACGTCCGACCTGATC
>JBBQDD010000201.1:0-5074 GCA_038319335.1 Sphingomonadales bacterium | reverse complement strand
GGCCGGGCTGGCAGCGGTGATCATGGGAGGGGGAACGTTCATCGGCTGCCCTGAAGCTTCACGCGCCACGGCCCTAGCGCAACTGCTTCACCGCGGCGAGCGCGCGTTCCCGCGCCTCGCGGTGGCCGATGCGCTTGGGGGGATAGGATCGCGGGCGGCGACCGGCCTCGTCAGGATCATGGATCGCCGCATCCGGCACCCCCACCAGTTCGGGCACCCATTGGCGGATATAGCCTGCCGCATCGAATTTCTCCGACTGTGACAGGGGGGCCATGATCCGCACGAACATGTTCGAATCAATCCCCGTCCCTGCCGTCCACTGCCAGTTTACGGCGTTGCTGCCATAATCGGCATCGACCAGCGTATCCCAGAACCATTGCTCGCCGCGCCGCCAATCGATCAGCAGATGCTTGACCAGGAACGACGCGGCAATCATTCGCACGCGGTTGTGCATCCAGCCCGTCGCCCAAAGCTGGCGCATCCCGGCATCGACAATCGGATAGCCGGTTTGCCCCTGTTGCCACGCCCGCAGATCATCCTCCGCCTCGGCATCGCTGCGCCACGCAAGCTCGTCAAAGGCGGGCCGCGCATTTTTTGACGCATATTCAGGGAATTGGGCGATCACATTTTGCGCATAATCGCGCCACCCCAGTTCCCCCAGAAATTTTTCCACCGATCCACCCAGGCCGGCCGTGCGGTGCCAGATTGTCGCGGGCGATATCTCGCCGAAATGCAGGTGTGGGGAGAGGAAGGAGGTGCCGGGCACTGACGGCAGGTTGCGCTGATCCTCATAAGCGGATGCTGCGCCCGTAAACGCATCCAGCCGGCCCGCCGCGCCCGCCTCACCCGGTTGCCAGAATGCCGCCATCCCGGCCGACCAATCGGGCTTGGTCGGCAGCAGCTGCCAGTCAGCCAGGGCATCGCTCGGCGGCCATGCAGGGGGCGCTACGATCACATCAGGCGCAGGCGATGGCCTTGGCGGTGGCATCGTCGCCAGCAGCGCGCGCCAGAACGGCGTGAAAATCTTGTACTGCCCGCCGCCGCCCGTGGTGATGCTGCCTGCGGGTGCCAGGTAATTGCCGTCGTGCAGTATCAGATCCAGCTGCTTCGCCACCGCCGCCTGTGCATTGCGCCACCATGGCTCATAATGCCGCAGCGCATGGACGCTGGTTGCCCCCGTTTCCGCCGCCAACGCCGCAAGCACCACATCGCTTTTGCCGCGCCGCAGGATCAGGCGGGAGCCCTTTGCCCGCAGCGCGGCATCCAGCGCGGTCAGGCTGTGGTGCAGCCACCAGCGCGATGCCCCGCCCATCCGCCGTTGCCGGGGCGTTTCATCATCAAGCACGTACACCGGGATGACCGGCCCCGCCGCCGCCGCCGCGATCAGCGCCGCCTGGTCACCCAGCCGCAAATCACGGCGAAACCACAGGATCGTCGCCGCCGTCATGTTCGGTACTCCGTGTTGGGTGATGCGCGCGTTTCGGCCGCTATTCCCGGCGATCCCGCCGCTGTAAAGGCCGCCGCCAGCCGCAGGATCGACGCCACGTGCCGCCCCGCCACCTCCAGCGCATCGGCACCGTATCCGCCGCCAAGCGTGCTCGCGAGCGGCAGGCCGCGCGCAATCGCCAGCCCGGCGATGAAATCCTCCCGCTGGTTGAGCCCCTGTGCGGTCAGCTTCAACCGGCCCAGTCGATCACCCTCAAAGGGATCGACCCCGGCCTGATACAGGATCAGGTCGGGCCGGAACGCGTCGACCAGCGGCACCAGCGTTTCCTCCAGCGTGGTCAGGTACACATCGTCGCCCACCCCGTCCGGCAGCGGCACATCAAGCGTCGATCGCGCCTTGCGGGCCGGGAAATTCTTCTCCGCATGGATCGAATAGGTGGCGATGCCGGGCCGCCCCGCGGTCAGCGCCGCCGTGCCGTCCCCCTGATGCACATCGCAATCGACGATCAGTACCCGGGCCACATAACGCTCTTCAATCAACCTGACCGCCACAATCGCCAAGTCGTTAAACACGCACAACCCCGCACCACTATCACCCAGCGCATGATGGCTACCGCCCGCGCTGTTCGCTGCAAAGCCGCGCTCCAGCGCTAGTAGCGCCGCCGCCCAGGTGCCGCCGGGCACCATCTGGGCACGCCTAGCGACCTGGGGCGAGACGGGGAAGCCGATTCGCCGTTCCTTGTGCGCCGGCACGCGCGCGGCGATCACCTCTGCGACATAGTCGGCATCATGCACCGCCTCCAGCCAATCGATCGGCATGGGTTCCGGCGTGTGCCAGTCGATCGGCACGCCGCTTTGCACCAGCAGATCGCGCACCAGCCCGTTCTTGTTCCATTGATACCCGCTGCGGGCGGGCGCGGGGGCGACATAATCGGGGTGATGGACGACGGCGAACACGCCGCTTAGGTAGGGCGCAAAGTGCTACAGCGCCAGCACTGGAAAACACGTTTAGGAGCACGCCGTGACCGATCATTTCACCCAACCCGATGTGGCGATGTTTCTGGGGTTTTTGAACGCCCTGCCCGGCCCCAAGACGCACGAACTGCCGCCGACGGCCGCCCGCGCCATGTATGTCGCCAGCAAGGACGTGGCAGACCTGCCGATCGGCGAACTGGCGGTGCTGCGCGATCTGGCGGCACCTGGCGCTGCCGGGCCCATACCGCTGCGGCTTTTCGATTCGCGTGCGGATCGCCCGGCGGGGCCGGTATTGGTATTTTTTCACGGCGGCGGCTTTGTGATCGGCGATTTGGACACGCATGCCGGGATTTGCGCTGAAATGACGCGGCAACTGGATATGCCGGTGGTTGCCGTCGATTACCGTCTGGCCCCGGAACACCCCTTCCCCAACGCCACGGATGATTGTGAGGCGGCGGCGCGCTGGGTGGCGGGCAGCCCGGCCGAACTTGGGCTGACGGTAACCGGGCTGGTGCTGTCCGGCGACAGCGCTGGCGGCAATCTGACGATCGTCACGGCAATGGCTTTGCGCGATGCACCCGCCGCCGCGCCGGTGATCGCGCAATTCCCCATCTATCCCACCGTCGACCGGGCCGATGCGCATGGCTCCTACGAGTTGTTCGGTGAGGGCCGATTGCTCACCAAGGACGGGATGAAGTGGTTCGATGAGGCCTATGCCGCAACCCCGGGCGACTGGCGCGCCGCACCGCTGCATGGCGACCACCGCGACATGCCGCCCACGCTCGTGATCACCGCCGGGCTTGATCCGCTCCGCGATCAGGGTCGCGCCTATGCCGCCGCGCTGATCGCGCAGGGCGTGCCGACGACCTATCGGGAGGCAATCGGCAACATCCACGGCTTTGTCACGCTGCGCAAAGCGATTCCGTCGGCGCAGACCGAGGTCGATGGTGCGCTCGGTGTACTGAAGGGCATCATTACAGAGGCGATGGCGGCGCGGGCGTGAGCGACCTGCCGTACCGTCCCTGTGCCGGCATCATCATCGTCAACGACGACGGGTTGATCTTTGTCGGGCAGCGGATGGATAGTACTTTGGAGGCGTGGCAGCTGCCCCAGGGCGGCATCGACGATGGGGAGGACGCGCAGACAGCGGCCTTGCGCGAACTGGGGGAGGAAACCGGCATTGCCGCGACCCATGTCGATCTGGTCGCGCAGGCCCCCGGCGAGTTTTTCTACGATCTGCCCGATGATCTGATCGGCAAGGTGTGGAAGGGCAAATGGCGGGGCCAGCGCCAGCGCTGGTTCCTGTACCGCTTCACCGGTACCGACGCCGATGTGAACATCGCCACCGATCACCAGGAATTCCGCGCCTGGCGCTGGGCGACGCCTGCCGAAGTGATCGCGCTGGCAGTGCCGTTCAAGCGTAAGCTGTACGAAGATGTGTTTGTCGCGCTGGCCGCGAATTTGCCTCAATAAGGCTTGGCGACCATCAGCCACACGGCCGCCACGAGTGGCACGGTGCCGATCAGCCCCCAGATGATCCAGTTCAGGCTGTCGCGGCGATAGCTGTCGGGAATTTCCCCGCCCTGCGCAAAACCCTTTGCCACGCGCGCCTGGCGAACCTGGATGGGCACCAGCACGATCAGCCAGATCATGCCTGCCACCACAAACATTACCTGGCTCCAGATCAGCCAAGCTGAGCCGAACGGGTTCATCCCCGCAATCAATGCCGCTCCGTACCCACCACCAATTGTCAGCACGATGCCCCAGAAGGTCAGGCTCCAATCCGTGATCGTCACCAGCCGCTGCGCAAAGCCAATGATGCGCGCGTCGCCCGTGCGATCGGCGAACACCTTCCAGAATGCCGTTGCAGTGATGTTCCCCATCAGCATCACAATGCCCGTGATGTGCAGGAATTTGGCGATATCATAGGCCATAGAGGGTCGGCTTGGTCCTGTTGCGATGACGAAGCGATTGCCTAGCCGCCGGTTCGCGAGGGGGTCAAGCCGGGTTGCCGCGCTCGATACGGGCCATTTCCAGCACGGCCAGAAACTGCCGCGCCTGCCCATCGAGAATCAGGCGAATCAGCACCGCCGAACCGACCCCGGCCAACGCCCCGCCCCAGGACGGCGCATAGGCAAGCAGCGTCTGCTGCGTCGCCGTTGGGGCCAGTTGCGCCACCAGCGCGCCAATCGAAAACGGAATCGACACATAGGCAAACAATATCGTCCGCGCGAAATAGCCTTGGCGATCGGCATTGGCCTTGGCCAGCGCGATCAGATCGTCGAGCATCGGCGTATCGATCTGGTCAAGCAGCGCAAAAGCCCGCCGCGTTCGGGTCGCCATGCGCAACCGCCGCAGCGAATCAAACCCTGATCGCGCCCGCCACGCGCTGAAGAAGCCCGTCGTCAGGAACCACCATGTCGGGAACAGCCGCTGCAGATCATCCCAATGCTGCCACAGCGGCGCATCAGGCACGGCTGCCCATTGCGCCATGCCAGGCAGGTGGAAAAAAGGTATCTTTTGGTCGCGCTGTCGTGCCATTTTTGCGCTGCCCCCCGCCCTGTAGAAGACCCTTCCTATAAGCGGTTACGGCGACGTCACGCAAACGGGTGGAGCCGCAGCGCGCGAGCGGCTATCAGGCGGCATGTCCGCG
>JBBQDD010000200.1:0-5075 GCA_038319335.1 Sphingomonadales bacterium | reverse complement strand
TGGTGCGCGCGAGCAGATTGAACCCCTGAAACACAAAACCCAGATAGCGGCGGCGCAACAATGCGCGTTGATCGCGGTCGAGCGCCTCGACGCGGTGGCCCTTGAACAGGAAACTGCCGGCACTTGGCACATCGAGGCAGCCCAGGATGTTCATCGTGGTCGATTTGCCCGAGCCCGAGGGCCCCATCACCGCGACGAAATCCCCCGCCACGATATCCAGATCGACGCCCTTCAATGCCTGAAACGCGGTCGGCCCGGTGCCATAGACCTTGGTCACACCGCGCAGCGAAATCAGCGTGCGCGAATCGGCAGCCGTCATAGCGGGCGACGTAGGGCCAGGGGAAATGGGGGCCGGGATGTTACTGGCCACCGCCTGCCCCACCGCGCTGGCGCCCACCGCTCCGCGCGCCGCCCGATGCGGAGGCAGCGCCCGTTGCCAGTTGCCCGGTGACCACCTTCATGCCCGCCCGCAATTCACCGCCGGTAACCTCCGTCATCGAACCGTTGGTGTCGCCGGTGATCACCGATACCGGTTTCAGGCTGCCATCAGCCTGCAGCACGGATACGCTCTGCGTTGATCCCTTGCCGATCGTCGCTGTGCGTTCGCCGCCGCCCCGGCGCAGCCGCGGCGGGCCAAAGGCGCTGGTGATGCCACCGCTCTGCCCGGCAGCGGCCGCATCCGTGGGGCGAAAGCGCAACGCCGCATTGGGGATCAGCAGCACGCCATTCTTTTCGGTCGTGGTAATGTCAGCCGTCGCCGTCATCCCCGGGCGCAGGCGGATTTGCGGGTTCGATACCGCCAACGTCGCGCTGTAACTGACCACCTGGTTGGTCGTCGTGGTCGTGGTAGTGGCCGATTGGGCCGACAGGTTGGAGCCCAGATCGACGCGCGTGATCGATGCCGGAAAGCTCTCCCCCGGAAACGCATCGACCGTGAACGTCGCCTTCTGTCCCGCCTGGACTTCGCCGACATCGGCTTCGTCGATCGCGACTTCCAGCTTCATCTGGGTCAGATCTTCGGCGATCACGAACAGCGTCGGCGTGTTGAACGATGCGGCGACGGTTTGCCCTGGCTCCACCTGCCGCGCCAGGATAACGCCGTTGACGGGAGAGCGGATCACCGCGCGCACCAGATTATACTGGTTGGACGACAGCGTTGCCCGCGCCGCGCCGACATTGGCCTGCGCTGCCCGCAGATTGGCCACCGCGCGGGCCCGGTCAGCCACCGCCTGGTCCATTTCCGTCCGCGATGGCACTCGCCCGTTCGACAGGCGGCTCACTTCCTGCAGGCGAACCAGCTGCGCGCTCGACTGCGCCAGCGTGGCCTGCGACTGGGCGACCGCGGCGATGCTGGAGCTGAGCTGCGCGCTGCTCTGGTTCACCGAATCCTGAAACCGGGTCGGATCGATGATTGCGATCGGCTGCCCCTTGGCCACCCGGTCATTCACATCGACCAGCACTTTTGACACCAGCCCGGACACTTCGGAACCGACATCGACCTGGTTTGTCGGCGCCAGCTTGCCCGTGGCCGAAACCGATACGACCAGCGCCCCCTTTACTACCGTTTCGGTGGCGTAATTGGGCTTTGCCGCTGGCGCGAACACCCGCATCGCCAGCAATATCAGCAGCACCACGCCAATCGCCACGAACACCCATTTGGCCATCCGCCGCCAGGCCGGCACCTCGCGCTTGCCCAGAAAATCGTTGAGGTCAGTCGTACTTGCGTCGGCCATGTCGTTTCCTGCGGCTATTTTGCGGGCGCTGAAGGGAGCGGCAATGACGGCGGATTATCGCTGTTCCACCCCCCGCCCAGCGCGAGATAAAGTTGCACCAGCGCCTGCGCCTGATCAGCCCGCGCGTTCACCAGCCCGCTTTGGGCGGAAAGCAGCGCGCTTTCGGTGTTGTTCAACGTGGTGATATCGGTCAGCCCCGCGCGGTACTGGCTGCGCGCCAGGATCGCGGCGTTGCTGGACGCATCCAGCGCCACGCCAAATTCACGCTGGCGGGCGGCGGCAGTGGACAGCGCCGTCAACGCATTTTCCACATCCTCCAGCGCCCCCAACACGGTGCCCTTATACGCGGCAAAAGCTTCGTCGGCGGCGGCGCGCCTGCTGCGCACGACAGATCGGTTGCGCCCGGCATCGAATATCGTCTGCGCCAGGCTGGCGAACACGCGGCCGGTGATGATGTCCGTCAACGAACTGATCATCCCGGCATTGGTGCCCAGGCTCGCGCCGATGTTCAGCCCCGGCAGCAACGCGGCCTGTGCAACGCCAATTTGCGCGGTTGCCGCCGCCAGGTTGCGCTCTGCCGCGCGCACATCGAGGCGCAGGCGGATGATGTCAGCGGGAACGCCCACCGGTACGGCAACGGGGCCATCCGGGATCGGGCGCGTGGCCGCCAATTCAGCCTTCAGCGCGCCGGGGGCCTGCCCCGTCAGCACGCCAAGCCGGTTCGCCGCCTGCTGAAAACTCTGTTCGAACTGCGGCACCTGGGCGGCCGTCTGCGCCCGCTGCGAGCGCGATTGTTCGGCATCAAGCGATGAGACGAGCCCGGCCTGCACGCGGAAACCCGCAATCTCCAGATTATCGTCCTGGATCGTCAGGCTGCCGCGCGCAATATCCAGGCTGGCCTGTGCCGAACGGGCGATGATGTAGTTGCGCGCCACTTCCGCCGCGATCGAGCTTTGCACATTGGCGAGCGTGAAACTGCTCGCCGCCAGCGCCCCGCGCGATGCCTCCACGCCGCGACGCAAGCCGCCGAACAGATCGACCTGATAGGATGCATCGCCGCTGATCGAGTAGTTTTCGTTGACGATGCCGGCGTTGGTGATGTTGCCAAAGCTTTGCCCGCGCACATTGACGTTGCGCGAATAGCCAAGTGACGCACTCACCGTCGGCAACAGGCTGGCCCGCGATTGAATGAGCGATTCGCGCGCCTGCCGAAGCCGCGCCACGGCCTGATCGATGTCGAGATTCTGCTTCAGAGCGAGATCGATAATCGCGGTCAGCTGGGGATCATTAAAGCTGGTCCACCAACGCTGCCCATCCCCCACTGCCCCCGGCGCCGCCGCCGTCGAATAGCTTTCCGGTACGGCGAGCCGGGCGGGGCTTGGCGGCGCATAATCGGGCCCAACCGCGCACGCGCTGAGCGTGACGGCAAGCAAAGCTGTCGGGATGAATTTCGCGGGAACCATGACGCTGGCGTATCGAGGCAGCCGATCACCGTCCAACGGTAATTTGTCGCAACTTGTCACACGCTCGGCGGGTTTGGCGCACGGCATGTCCGCCAGCAGCCATCCTATTCAATCTCCAGAATAACCGCATCGACGGCAAGGCTGTCGCCCGGTGCGGCACTTACCGATTTGACGGTGCCTGCTTTTTCCGCGCGCAGGATGTTTTCCATCTTCATCGCCTCCACCACCGCCAGCGGCTGGCCGAGTTCCACCTTGTCGCCCGCAGCGACGTCCAGCCGCATCAGCAGCCCGGGCATCGGGCACAGCAGGAACCGCGACAGATCAGGCGGCACCTTGTCGATCAGGTGGCGCGCATAGGGGGCGACATGCGCGGGCAGAACGCGCGCGACATGGCTTGCGCCCCGCGTGGTGAGCGTAAAGCCCGTCCGCGTCCGGGCCAGCCGCACAGTCAACGGCGCGCCATCAACCTCTGCCTCCACCACCCGGTCGCCGGGGGTATATTCCATGGCCAGATCGAGCGGCACGCCGTCGACGCTGATATCGTCCTCATCCAGCTCGATATTGTGATCGACACCGTCGATACGGACCGTCCAATCGGCGGGGGGCTGCAGCCGATCGCCAAGCTGGCCATCGGTGCGGCGCGCGCGATCCGCCTCGGCGGTGGCGGCAAAGGCAGCGATTGCCGCCAGCGCGCGCAACAGCCCGGCATCGGCTGGCGCGCCGTGGAAGCCGTCAGGATATTCCTCGGCAATAAAACCCGTCGTGATGTTGCCCGATCGGAAGCGCGGATGCTGCATCAACGCGGACAGGAAATCGAGGTTGTTGCCGGGGCCGTCGATTTCAAACGCATCGATCGCGCCGATCTGCGCATCGATCGCCGCCTCGCGCGCGGGCGCCCAGGTGATCAGCTTGGCGATCATCGGGTCGTAGAAGATCGATACCTCGCCGCCTTCGCGCACGCCATCATCGACGCGGATATAGGATCGATCCGCGCGGCCCCATTCCCCATCCGTATCCTCGCCCGCGCTTGGGGCCACGTTTGTATAGGGAGTATCCTCGCTCTCCGGCGGGCCATAACGCACCAGTCGCCCGGTGCTGGGCAGGAACCCACGATAGGGATCCTCTGCATAAACCCGGTTTTCGATCGACCAACCATTGATGCCGATATCGGCTTGCGTGAAGGGCAACGGCTCACCCGCTGCCACGCGGATCATCTGTTCGACCAGGTCGATTCCCGTAATCGCCTCGGTAACGGGATGCTCCACCTGCAGCCGGGTGTTCATTTCGAGGAAGTAAAACCCCTCCCCTGTGGTATCCGCGCCGGAGACGATCAGCTCCACCGTACCGGCGGAATAATAGCCCACCGCCCGCGCCAGCGCGACCGCCTGTTCGCCCATCGCCTTGCGCATCTTGGGCGTGACGAAGGGCGAGGGGGCTTCCTCCACCACCTTCTGGTGGCGGCGCTGAATGCTGCATTCGCGCTCGTTGAGGTACAGGATGTTCCCCTGTTGATCGCCGAGCACCTGAATTTCGATGTGGCGGGGGCTTTCGATGAATTTTTCGATGAAGACGCGGTCGTCGCCAAAGCTCGCCAGCCCCTCGCGCTTGGTCGCCTCAAAGCCTTCGCGCACGTCCTGCTCGGAATAGGCGAGCCGCATCCCCTTGCCCCCGCCGCCCGCCGATGCCTTCATCATCACGGGGAAGCCGATGTCCTTGGCGATCTTCACCGCCTCGTCGGTATCGGCAATCTCGCCGAGATAGCCCGGCACCACCGACACGCCCGACGCATTGGCAAGCTTCTTCGATTCAATCTTGTCGCCCAGCGCCGCGATCGCATTCGCCGGCGGCCCGATAAAAGCGATCCCCGCCGCCGATAGCG
>JBBQDD010000199.1:0-5128 GCA_038319335.1 Sphingomonadales bacterium | reverse complement strand
CTGGGCGTTTGTCGGGCTCATTCTGGGGCCGGCCGCCAGCTGGGTGCATGCGCGCGAACTGGTGCGCGCTGGCCGGTTGCGGGGGCTGGCGCGCGCGATCCGCCATGCCTGGGCGCGCACCTTTGGCCGGGGCATCCGGATCAGTGGCGCCCCCGGTTTGCCAACGGGGGCGCAGGCGGTGCTGGTAACGCCCGATGGCTCCGCGCTGCGGCTCGCGGCGATTGATGCGCGCGACTGGCGCTCGATCGGCCGGCTTGGCTGGGACTGGCTGACGGGCGACTGGGTCGCCGCGGCTGCCGTGACGGAGGTGCGCGCGTCGCGGGTTCAGGTGCAGGGCGACAAGCCCGTGCTCGCCCTGTTCGATGGCGAGCCGCAACAGCTTGCGCCGGGCGTGCCGATTACCAGCGGAGAAACGCCTGCCAGGTTCATCAGCACGTTGCCCGAAACCGAAACCGAAACCTAAACCGAATCCGGGCCCGGCGCATGATCCGGCTGTTCCACGTCAGCGACATCCATTTCGGCGCAGAGGATCAGGCCGCGCTTGACTGGTTCGCGGGCGTGGTGCGGGGTGAACAACCAGACGCCGTGATCGTCACCGGCGACCTGACAATGCGCGCGCGGCACCATGAATTCGATGCAGCGGCGCGCTGGCTGGAAAAGCTGGGTCGCCCGGTCACGGTGGAGGTGGGCAATCATGATCTGCCCTATTTCAACCCGTTCGCACGCGCTTTTCGGCCCTATGCGCGCTATGGTCGGCTCGAACGCCTCATTGAACGGCCGCTGGATATTGCGGGCGTCCATATCGTCCCGCTGCGAACAACGGCGCGGTTCCAGTGGCGGCTAAACTGGTCAAAGGGAATCGTTGCCGCGGCGCCGCTGGGCCAGACGCTGGCAGGGATCGCCCAGGCGCCAGCGGGTGCCATCGTGATCGTCGCATGCCACCACCCGCTGATCGAAGCGGGGACCAGCGGCACCGCGCACACCAAGGGCGGCGCGAATGCGCTGGCCGCGCTTGCCGGTGCCGGCGCGCACGCGGTGTTGACCGGCCATGTCCATGATCCGTTCGATATCGCGCATCAGGCGGGCGACCGGATCATTCGGCTGATCGGTGCAGGGACGTTGTCCGAACGGGTTCGATCGACGCGACCATCCTTCAATGAACTCCACATCGATGGCGCGGCGATCACTACGCGGCTCCGCGAGCTGGCATAACAGCGCGCGATGCAAAAAGGGGCGGCCCGTTGCCGGACCGCCCCAATTTGATCGTATCTGAAATCGCGGTTTAGCGCTTCGAGAACTGGAAGCTGCGGCGGGCCTTTGCCTTGCCGTACTTCTTGCGCTCAACCGTGCGGCTGTCGCGGGTCAGGAAACCGGCGGCCTTTACCGGCGCCCGCAGGATCGGCTCATACTTGGTGAGCGCCTGGCTGATGCCGTGCTTGACCGCGCCGGCCTGGCCCGAAAGCCCGCCGCCCTTGACGGTGCAGATCACGTCATACTGGCCAGTCCGCTCGGCAACGCCGAAGGGCTGGTTGATGACGAGGCGCAGCGTGGGGCGTGCGAAATATACTTCCTGATCGCGACCATTGATCACGATCTTGCCCGAACCCGGCTTGATCCAGACGCGGGCAACCGCATCCTTGCGGCGACCGGTGGCATAGGCGCGGCCCTGCTTGTCGATGATCTGCTCGCGCAGCGGCATCGGCTCTGGCGCGGGGCCGGAATTGTTGACGGGCATCACATCGCCTAGCGTTGCGGCGGCAGGGGCTGCCTGCGGTGCCGCGCCGGTGATCGAACCCAGATCGGAAAGGGACTGACGGGTATCGGACATTAGTTGCCCACCTTGTTCTTGCGGTTCATGCCCGCGATGTCGAGAACCTGCGGGTTCTGGGCTTCGTGCGGATGTTCTGCACCGGCGAAAACGCGCAGATTGCGCATCTGATCACGACCCAGCGGGCCGCGCGGGATCATCCGCTCAACGGCTTTTTCCAGCACGCGCTCAGGAAAGCGGCCTTCGAGCACCTTGCCCGCAGCCACGCCCTTGATGCCGCCGGCATAGCCGGTGTGCTTGTAATAGATCTTGTCCTTCAGTTTCTTGCCGGTGAACCGGATCTTGTCCGCGTTGATGACGATGACATTGTCACCGCAATCGACATGCGGGGTAAAGCTGGGCTTGTGCTTGCCACGCAGCACATTGGCGATGATCGATGCAGCGCGACCGACCACCAGGCCATCGGCATCAACGATATGCCATTTCTTGTCCACTTCGTGCGGCTTGGCCGACTTGGTGGTCTTCATCAGCGCCTTCATGGGGCCAGACCTTCTTTGCTTTGGCAGCCTGTGGCCACCGGGTAAAACAAACACGCCGCCCCGGAACAGGAGCGGCGACGTTGGCGGTGCATCTACGCGACAGGGCCTGAAAGTCAAGCATCCGGGCGGCATTGCAAGCGGGTATCAGAATACCGGGGCGGCAATGGGGTTATTCTGACGGCGTCGGCTTGCCCGGATTTGGCCCGATAAAGCTAGGATATTGCCGCGCGCCGCCCCAGCAGATGAGCGGCAACCACGGTCGCGATCAGCGTCAGCGCGGCATTCACCTGATGCGCAATCGCGATCTGGATGGCGACACCCGTCAGCAATGTCGCGATGCCCAGCACGATCTGCAGCGTTACCAGCGCGATGATCGCATAGCCCGCCCGCGCTGCCCCGGCACGGATCGCCTGCCAGGCCAGGAAGCCAAGCCCGGCTGCGGCGGCAAAGGCAAACCATCGGTGGATGAACTGCACGACGATGGGGTTGTCGACCGCGTTCAGCCAGGCCGGGGTGACCATCGGCACATTCGCCGGGAAAATCGCATCGCCCATCAGCGGCCAGCTGGAAAAGGCGTAGCCCGCATCCAGCCCGGCAGTGAACGCGCCGAACACGATCTGCACGCCCAGCAACGCGATCGCGATTGCCGCACTCCGCGTCAGCCGGGCCGGTCGCGCGACTGGCAGCATCGCCAGCGCACGCAGATCAAGCGCGGTCCAGATCAGCCCGCCCAGCAGGATCAGCGCGGTCGATAAATGCACAGCGAGGCGCACATGGCTCACATCGGTGCGCACGGACAGGCCCGACGCGACCATCCACCAACCAATCGCCCCCTGCAGCCCGCCCAGCATCAGCAGCGCCGTCAGCCGCCAGCCATAGCCGCGCGGAATTTGCCGCCGTACCGCAAACCAGATCAACGGCAGGGCAAACGCCATACCAATCACACGGCCAAGCAGCCGGTGCGCATATTCCCAAAAGAAGATCGCCTTGAACCCGGCCATCGTCATGCCGGCGTTAATCTGCTGATATTCCGGAATTTTCTTGTACGCATCGAACTCTGCCTGCCACGCTGCATCGGTCAGCGGGGGCAGGGTGCCGCTGATCGGCTTCCAGCTCGTGATCGACAGGCCCGAGTCGGTCAACCGCGTAATCCCGCCCACCATGATCATCGCGATCACCAGCGCGGCGACCGCGAACAGCCAGATCGACAGGGCGCGCGGACGTGCGCGGAGCATGGCGGCAGTTTGCATCAGCATGGGCAGACAATAGCGCAGATCCCCCACCACGTCACCACCGCCCATGGGTCGTAGCCAGCCGATCGCGCACCTTCAGAAAAAACGCGCGGCAGTCGCAATGATATATTGTAACTCGGTCGTGATCGTGCCACATGCCCCTGCATGACGACAATGTTCCGCGATTCCCCGTTGTTGACGACGATCGGCCTTGATCGGCTGGCGATCGGCGTGTCGGGGCTGTGCATGGTGCATTGCCTGGCCAGCGCGGTGCTTGTGGCGCTCGCAGCATCGGCCGGCGGGCTATTGTTTGCGCCAATCGTCCATGAGATCGGGCTGTCGATTGCGGTTCTTCTCGGCGCGGTGGCGCTGGGGCAGGGCGTGATGCAGCATGGGTATATGATGCCGATCGCCATCGGCGCGCTCGGGCTGGGCGTTATGGCGGGCGCGGTATCGCTGCCGCATGATGGCAGTGGAGAGACATTGTTCACGCTGGTGGGCGTTGGCCTGCTGGCGCTGGGGCACGACCTGAATCGGCGCGCGGCGCACTGAACCGGGCGTTCGGCGCGGCTTGCCGCTGGGCCTGCGAAAGCCTAGATACGCTCGATGGGCATCCACCAGCATCACGAACATGAAGGCCTGGCGCTTGCCACTGCGGCGCAGGCCACGCTGGAACGATCTGGCGAGCAATGGACGGCGATGCGCGCACAGATTTTCGCCGCACTCGCCAGCTTCGACAAACCGGCATCGGCCTATGACATTGCAGAGGCGGTATCGAAGGCAGCCGGTCGCCGCGTGGCCGCCAACAGCGTGTACCGAATCCTCGACTTGTTCGTCGCATCCAACCTCGCCCGGCGGGTTGAAAGCGCAAACGCTTATATCGCCAATGCGCATCCCGATTGCCTGCACGACTGCATCTTTCTGGTGTGTGACAGCTGCGGCCAGACGACACATCTGGATGATGATGTCGTTACGCGCGGCGTTCGCTCGGCGGCGGTAGCCGCCGGTTTTTCACCCGAACGCCCGGTGATCGAAGTGCGCGGCAAATGCGCCACCTGCGATTGACCGCCTAAAGCGACTTGCCCATGCGCACCAGCGGCACCGCGATGCCATTGACGGGTGGCGCAAGCACGCGTTCGATCGCGCGATAACCGCACGCGGTATACAGTCGCTCGCCCGCCAGCGTCGCCATCAGCTCAACCCTGGTGAAACCGGCATCCCGCGCCGCCCCCTCGCACAAGGCCAGCACCATCCGGCCGATTCCGTGCCGAATATGGGCTGGATCAGTGAACATCGCGCGGATTCGGGCGGGGTCGCGGGCAGGGTCCAGCCGCCGCGCATCGCGCAAACCGCCGCTATGGTCGCCGCCATATAACGTGGCGCGATCGCTCCAGCCGCCGCAGCCCGCCAGCGCTGGGCCGTCATACACCAGGAAATAGCTGCCATCATCAATCAACTGCGTGTCGAGGCCCATGACCGCGCGGCTGGCGGCGATCTGCTCGCTGTCGAGGACGTCGCGCTGCAACTGGTCGATGGCCCGGTCCATCAGTTCGGCAATGGCGGGCGCGTCCGCGCGGGTGGCGGTGCGG
>JBBQDD010000198.1:0-5142 GCA_038319335.1 Sphingomonadales bacterium | reverse complement strand
AGCAACAGGCCAACCCCCGGCGGACCACCCAATTTATGCCCAGACACCACGACCAGATCAGCATCAGGCAGCGGATAGCGCCCAGCCGATTGCGAACAATCGCTCAACAACAGCGCCCCGGCCTCCCGGATCAGGTCGATCGTGGCGGGATGCTGATAGGGAATGATCTGGGTGCCGGTTTCGCCATTGGTTTTCTGGATGGCGATGATCGCCCTGCCCGGCGCGGTGAGATATTTCGCCAAGGCATCGCCGTCCGGCTCGCCGTGATTGACTGGCAACACCGCAGCCTCCGGCGCCGCGCGAAACACCGCGTCATGTTCCACCGCGCTCACGATGCGGCGTTCAACCTTGGCCCGGTTCAGCGCGATCCACAGCGCCTCGCTCGCGCCGCTGGTGAAGATCAGCTCGCCCGTCCAGCCAAGCGCCGTCTTGATCCGCGCCCGCGCCTCCTCGAGTGCCGCCCGGGCAGCGCGTCCCTCGGCATGGGGGGACGATGGATTGGCCCATCGCGCCATCCCCTCTGCCACCGCCGCCACCGCTTGCGGGCGCATCGGCGTGGTCGCGGCATGATCCAGATAAATGCGCTTTTTCACAGTCGCCAGCCCTAGCGCGTCGCCACCCCCGCTACAACGATTGCGCCGGGGCGGGCCTTTCCTCTATAGCCGCGCATCCCGCGTTCGCCGCGTCTCCTTGATTGTCAGCAGGTTTCCCATGCCCGAAGTGATTTTTCCCGGCCCCGATGGCCGTCTCGAAGGCCGTTTCTCGCCCCCGCCCCGCCCGCGCGCGCCCGTCGCGATGATCCTGCATCCGCACCCCTCATCGGGCGGCACGATGAACAACCGGATTGTGCAGGAACTGTACAAGACGTTCCAGCGGCGCGGTTTTGCAACCCTGCGGTTCAACTTTCGCGGCGTCGGCAAAAGCCAGGGCGTGTTCGACAACGGCGTCGGTGAATTGTCAGATGCAGCCAGCGCGCTCGATTGGGTTCAGAGCATCCATCCGGAGGCATCGACCACCTGGATCGCAGGCGTCAGCTTCGGCGCGTGGATTGGCATGCAGTTGCTGATGCGCCGCCCGGAAATTCGCGGCTTCATCTCCGTCGCGCCGCCTGCCAACATGTATGACTTCACCTTCCTCGCCCCCTGCCCGTCATCGGGCATCATCATTCAGGGCGAGGGCGACGAAGTCGTCACGCCCATCGCGGTGCAAAAGCTGGTCGACAAGCTGCGCACACAAAAGCACATCACCATCCACCACGACGTGCTGCCCCGCGCGAACCATTTCTTCGAGCACGAGATGCCCGAACTGATGGAGAGCGTGGACAATTACCTCGACATGCGGCTGGACCCGAACTCGCCGATCAAGTGAGGCGCGCAAACTAGCCAGGGCTGATCCGCGTTGCGCGGCGTACCACCACCGGTGCGACGTTGTGGCCGCCGCAAGATTCGCGTGCGTTCACCGGGGATTACGGCCTTGCCTTGTCGAAAATTTTGCCGCTAGGGTGTTCTGACATAACCTTGGGGGTAACAATGTCGTTTGGAAATGTAATCGGGGCGTTTGCCCTGGCGATCGCGCCTGCGCTGGTTTCGTCCCCCGTGCGAGAATCCGCGCCCGTCGCCGGCGCGGCGACGGCATCCCCGGCGGTCCTGTCGAAGGCACCGCCCCCGCCAGCCCGGGTCTGCCGCAAGATGGTGCCCACCGGATCGATCATGCCGATCAAGGTGTGCCTGACCAAAGGGGAGTGGCGCGAGATGAATGACCGGACCGAAACCTCCGCAGAAGATGCGATGCGGCACCGCGGCACGGGCATGTGCGACATCAATTGCGCGCCAAGCGGCAACTAGAACAACGAGAACAGCCGTGTCCGCCGCGCGACAGGGTTGATTCTACACCGTCCAGATCAGCACATTACCGAACAGCACCGCCGCCATCACCAGAAGCAGCACGCCCTTGCGTCGATCGACCCCCTTGGCGATCATCCAGCCGCCACCGATCAGGCAGGTAAACACCGCGAGCATTGCGATGGCCGGCGCGGCGGCGGCGATTGGAGCAAGCAACGGCGTCATCCTGCGAGCACGCGCGCATAGGCGTCTGGATCGACATTGCCGCCTGACAGAATCACCAGCATCCCCGGCTCCACAGCGACCTTCCCCGCAAGCAACGCCGCCAACCCCGCTGCGCCACCCGGCTCCACCACGATCCGCAGGTGCCGCGCTGCCCAGCGTTGTGCCGCTGCGATTTCCGCCTCGCTCACCGCCAGCCCGCGCACCCCGCGCCGAGACAACACGTCGAAGGTCAGCCGCGATACCTCCTTCGTCTGAAGCGAATCACAGGCGGTCGGCGGCGGGTTGGGGCCGACGGGTTCGATCCAGCCCGCCTCCAGCGATCGCTTCATGTCATCCCAGCCCTCCGGCTCCACCACGGTAATCACCGCATCGGCCAGCGCCAGCGCACAACCTGCGGCCAGCCCGCCGCCGCCGCAGGGCACCACGATATGGCCAGGCGGGATCAGTCCCTGGGCCGTCATCTGCGCAGCCGCCTCAATCGCCGCACTGCCCTGCCCCTCGATGATCCAGGGATCGTCGAAGCTGGGCACCAGGGCGGCATTGCGCGCCCCCGCCAGGCTCGCGGCGATCTTTTCGCGGCTTTCCGTTGCGCGGTCATAGGTGACGACTTCTGCCCCCATCGCCAGCGTCGCTTCCCGCTTCACCACGGGCGCATCGCTTGGCATCACAATCAGTGCGGGCATCCCCAGCCGCCGGGCCGCCCACGCCACCCCTTGCGCGTGATTGCCTGATGAGAACGCCACCACCCCGCGCGGCCGCGATTGGGCATCGATCGCGGTCAGCCGGTGCCATGCACCGCGCAGCTTGAACGAGCCGATCGGCTGCAAACTCTCCGCCTTGAAAGCCACCGACACGCCGTTGATTTCATGGATGAATAACGGGCTGGGCGGCAAGATTGCAGCCAGCTTTGCGGCGGCATCGCGCACCCCCGCCCGGGTCGGTTGTCGCAAAATTGTCATCAAAAATTCCCCGGCTTTCAAATAACTATTTACATCGTGGCGCAGCGACCCTATTCGGCCCTTCCGCTGCCCCATGGGACTTCCAACCGCAAGGCAGCTTTTTCGTTTTGTCTCACGACATTTGGAGGTCCCTTGAGTTGCACAAACATCATAGCACGCGGGAGCTAGCTAGCCCCCAGGTCGGTTCCGCCGCTGGAATCGCACTTTTGACGCGTCCGGTTTTGCCGGTCACGCTCGTTCGTCCCCATGCCGCCGCACGGGCAGCCCGATTCTTCGCAGAGAAGTTTCCGGGCCGGTCTATGTATGCGGTAAAGGCAAACCCATCGCCCGATCTGCTCCGGGTGCTGTGGGACAGCGGAATCACGCATTACGACGTCGCCTCGATCGCCGAGGTTCGTCTGGTTGCGAGCACGCTGCCGGGTGCCACCTTGTGCTTCATGCACCCGGTAAAGGCGCCTGAGGCGATTGCAGAGGCCTATGCCGTCCACGGCGTCCGCGTGTTCTCGCTCGACAGCCTGGAAGAGCTGTCGAAGATCATGGCGGCCACCAACGACGCGACAGACCTGACGCTGTGCGTGCGGTTGCGGGTATCGTCCGAGCATTCGAAGCTGAGCCTTGCGTCGAAATTCGGCGCAGCCCCTGGCGAAACGCGCGAACTGCTGTTCGCCGCTCGCCAGGCAGCCGATGCACTGGGCATCTGCTTCCATGTCGGCAGCCAGGCGATGTCGCCAGAGGCCTATGCCCAGGCAATGGAGCGGGTGCGCGCGGCGATTGTCGATGCAGGCGTTACCGTCGATGTCGTCGATGTCGGCGGCGGTTTCCCGTCGAGCTATCCCGGCATGGAACCACCCCCGCTGGAGCGGTATTTCGCGACGATCCACCGCGCGTTCGAAAGCCTGCCGATTTCCTATTCGGCGGAGCTTTGGGCGGAGCCGGGTCGTGCCCTGTGCGCTGAATATAGTTCCATCGTCGTGCGTGTTGAAAAGCGTCGCGGAGATGAGCTGTACATCAACGACGGCGCATATGGCGCGCTGTTCGATGCCGCGCATCTGGGCTGGCGTTTCCCGGTGACGCTGTTGCGCGAACCCGATTCGAACGCGCGCAACATGCCCTTTAGCTTTTACGGGCCGACCTGTGACGACATGGATCACATGGCCGGGCCGTTCATGCTGCCCGCCGATACCCAGGCTGGCGACTATATCGAGATCGGTATGCTCGGTGCTTACGGCGCTGCGATGCGCACCGCGTTCAACGGCTTTGGTTCGGGTGAAACCGTGATCGTCGACGATGAACCGATGGTGTCGCTGTATATCGATGAGGATATCGACGCCGTTCTGTCGAACGTCGTCACACTGTAACACGACAGTAGCAAAGGTCGATCTCCCCCCTCCCGCTTGCGGGTGGGGTCGGGGGTGGCCCTGACTTTACCTCCGCCTTTTCGCTCGCAGACAATGCGGGCCCACCCCTAGCCCCTCCCGCAAGCGTGAGGGGGACAAGGAAAACGACATGACCGACACGATCGCCCCCACCCGCACCAATGACCAGCGCAAGGCTGAATTGCTGTCCACGCAGGTAGAACATATCGACATCACCAGCTTTGATGCGCGCCCGATTGTTGAGGCGATGGGCAAGATGAGCTTCACCAGCCGCGATCTGTCGCGCGCGACGGGCATCTACAACCAGATGCTCGCCGATCCCGATTGCACGATCTGCCTGGTGATCGCTGGTTCCACCTCGGCGGGCGGCTGCATGGACCTGTATGCAGAGCTGATCCGCAACAACATGGTCGATTGCGTCGTCGCGACGGGGGCGACCATCGTCGACATGGATTTCTTCGAAGGGCTTGGCCACAAGCATTATCAGGCGTTGGAAGTGCCCGACGATGATACGCTGCGCTCGCTGCTGATCGACCGGATCTACGATACGTACATCGATGAAGAAGAGCTGCAGCACGTCGACCACACGATCTTTGAGATTGCCGAAACGCTGGAGCCGCGCCCTTATTCCATCCGCGCGTTCATCCGCGAGATGGGCAAATATCTGGTCGAGCATGGCAAGAAGGACAACAGCCTCGTCAAGCTCGCCTATGAGCATGATGTGCCGATCTTCTGCCCGGC
>JBBQDD010000197.1:0-5153 GCA_038319335.1 Sphingomonadales bacterium | reverse complement strand
TAATTTGGGGCCGAGGATCAGCCCGATCACCAGTGCCGTGGCCACCGCCCCGCCGCTGCGAAAGCTGAGATAGCGCACCAGATTGAGCACGCCGGGAAAGCCAAGATATTCCGCGATGAAATACAACATTATGGTTTTTCGCCCCCCAGCGCCGCGACCACCGTCGCCAGCCTAACGCCGTTCGATCCCTTGATGAGTACCGCATCACCCGCCGACAGCACCGTTTGCAGGTGCGCCAGCGCGGCCGCAGCATCGGGCACATGAACGAATTCCACCTGCCCCTCAAGCGCGATTGCAAGCGGGGCCATGTCCTTGCCGACCAGTATCGCCAGCGCCACACCGGCCGCTGCCACCGGGCCCGCCAAACCGGCGTGAAACGCAGCGCTATCAGCCCCCATTTCGCGCATTTCGCCCAGCAGCGCGATCTTGCGCGCGGCAGGTTCTGTCGCCAGCATGGCCAGCGTCGCGCGCATGGATGAAGGGTTGGCGTTATAACTCTCGTCGATCACCAGCGCGGTCGCGCCGCCCGGCAACGCCGTCAAAAACCGCGCACCGCGCCCCGGCAGCCCGCCCATATCCGCCAGCGCCAGCCCGGCCAGTGCCGTATCGCCCCCCGCCGCCTCAACCGCCGCCAGCACCGCCAGCGCGTTTGATACCAGATGCGCGCCCGGCTGACCGATCGTGAAGCTCAATTCGCGCGTCACCAGCCGCGCCGTAACAAAGGTGCCGCCGGTCGGGGTCCGCATCGTTTCCAGCACGCGCACATCGGCACCCCCACCGCTGCCAAACGACACCACCCGCGCGCCCAGGTCCGTCGCGGCAGCGCGCAGCCGTGCGTGATGCACCGAATCGAACGGGATGATCGCCGTACCGCCCGGCTGAAGCCCCTGAAAGATTTCGGCCTTGGCATCGGCAATGCCCGTTTCGTCCTTGAAGAACTCGATATGCACCGGGCCAACATTGGTGATGATGGCAACATGCGGCCGCACAAACCGCGTCAGCGCAGCAATTTCACCGGCATGGTTCATGCCCATTTCGAGCACGGCATAGCGGCATCCGGCGGGCATCCGCGCCAGGCTGAGCGGCACGCCGGTATGATTGTTATAGCTTTTGACGGAACGGTGGACCTGCCCCGGGGCACCGCGATCAAGGGCGGCGAACAGCATTTCCTTGGTGCCGGTTTTTCCAACCGATCCGGTCACGCCGATGATCGTCGCATCAGTGCGCGCGCGGGCCGCGATGCCCAGTGCCTCCAGCGCCGCCATGGTATCGCCCACCAGCACATGCGGATGGGCCGTCGCGGTGCTGACAATCGCGCCCGCTGCGCCCCGGGCAAAGGCCTGGTCGAGGTACAGATGCCCGTCGCTCGCCTCACCGCGCAGCGCGATAAACAGATCGCCGGGGCCCACTTCACGCGAATCAAAGGTGACACCGGTCGCCTCGAATGCCGCCGATGCCGTGCCGCCAGTCGCCGCAGCAATCGCGTCTGATGTCCAAAGGGGCGCGGTCATGCCAGGCACTCCCGCGCGACGGTAACATCGTCAAAGGGCAGCACCATGTCGCCGATAATCTGGCCCTGCTCATGGCCCTTGCCCGTCAGTAGCACGATGTCGCCCGCCCCCGCCGCTGCAATCGCCGCCGCAATCGCTTCCCGCCGCCCGGCAACTTCGGTCGCGTCGGGCGCACCGGCCATCACCTGCGCGCGGATCACCGCCGGGTCTTCGCTACGGGGATTGTCATCGGTGACGATCACCAGATCGGCGTGGCGCGCGGCAACCTCGCCCATCGGCGCGCGCTTGCCCGAATCGCGGTCGCCGCCGGCGCCGATCAGCACGATCAGCTTGCCCGCCGCATGCGGTTTCAGGGCCGCAATCGCCGCCTCGATCGCATCGGGCGTGTGGGCGTAATCGACATAAACAGGCGCGCCCTGCGGGCTGATCACCGCGCGTTCCAGCCGCCCGCGCACCGGCTGCAACCGGGCAAGCGCGGCGATGGTTTCGGCTACGCCCGCGCCCGTTGCGATCACCAGAGCCGCTGCCGTCAGCGCATTGGCCGCCTGATACGCCCCGATCAGCGGCAAATTGACGCTGTGTTGCTTGCCATCAGCCTCGATCGTCAGCTTCTGCCCCAACAGGCTGGGTTCGCGGCCCACCAGTCGCAGCGTATCGCCCTGTTCGCCCACCGTGATCACCCGATTGCCGCGTTCCCGCGCCAGATCGATCACGCGGGCCGAATATTCGTCGTCCGCCCACACCACCGCCGTGCCGTCCGGCGCGAGCACATCGGTAAACAGCCGCATCTTGGCGGTGAAATAATCCGCCATATCGCGGTGATAATCCAGGTGATCGCGGCTTAAATTGGTGAACGCCGCCGCCTGTACGGGCAGCCCCTCGGTGCGATATTGCGACAGGCCGTGGCTTGATGCCTCAAACGCCAGGTGCGTCACCCCCTCACGCGCCAGCCCGCCAACATTCGACAGGAAGGTCACGATATCCGGCGTGGTGAGCCCGGTGGTGACGCTCTCATTCGCGGTCGTTACGCCCAGCGTGCCGATCGACGCGGCATGATGGCCCAGCATCCGCCAGATCTGGCGGGTCATCTCAACCGTGGATGTCTTGCCGTTGGTGCCGGTAACGGCCACCGCCGTGTCGGGGAAAGGCGCAAAAAACGTGGCAGCCAGCGCAGCAAAGGCAGCGCGCGGGTTTTCCGCCGCAATGTGCACCGCCCCCGCCACCGCCACTCCCGGCCGCGACACAACGGCAATCGCGCCGCCCGCAATCGCTGCGTCGATATAGTCCTCACCGTTTACGCGCATACCCTCAAACGCGCCAAACACCGTCCCCGGGGCCACTTTGCGATGGTCGATCGCAAAGCCCGTTACGACAGCGCTTTCGCCGCCACCGGTCAGCGCGCCCAGCTTCATTCCGGGTCCGCCGGGGAATCGCCCGGCGCATGCCACAGCAGCGGGGTAAGTTCGGATACATCAACGTCGCGGCGCATATCGGGCATCACGCCGAGCATTTGCCCGGTGCGCGCAATCACCCGGCTGACCACCGGCGCGACCGTCCATGCCGCCGTGGTCTGCCCGGCGGACTGGGCATTGGCGATGGGCGAATCGAGCATGGCGATCACCACGTAACGGGGCGCATCCATGGGAAAGGCAGCGGCGAAGGTTGATACATTGCGACTCCGCGAATAGCCGCTCTTCATTGCAATTTCAGCAGTGCCCGTCTTGCCGCCAACCCGGTATCCGGGCGCTTCGCCCTTGCGCCCGGTGCCGTCCAGCACGACGAGGCGCAGCAGCTGACGCATCCGATCACTGGTGGATTGCGACAGCACCCGGCGACCCGTGCTTTCCTTGCCGGGGGCAACGCGCAGCATGGTCGCTGGCCGCCAGATGCCGCCATTCACCAGCGCGGCATAGGCACTCGCCAGATGCAGCGGGGTTACCGCAATGCCGTGCCCGTAACCGCTGGTCATCACCGAAACCCGCGCCCAATAGCTGGGCCATAACGGGCGCTGCTTTTCGCGCAGTTCGATATCGGGGCGGGTATCGAAACCAAGCCGGCGAAACATCGCCTGCATCCGCGCCGCGCCCAGTTCGTCGGCAATCCGGGCAGTGACGATGTTTGACGAATGCACCAAGGTTTCGGGAATATCGAGATAGCGTTTCTGCGGATGATCGTCCTTGATCTGGAACCGGCCGATCTTCAGCGGGGCGCGCGCATCAAACCGCCGCGACATTGATGTCACGACGCCACTGTCGATTGCCGCCGCCATTGTGATCGGCTTGAAGGTCGATCCCAGTTCATACACGGACTGGGTCACGTTGTTGCGCATCCCGTCTTGCGTGGCGCCGCGCACCTGATTGGGATTGTACATCGGCAGCGATACCATCGCGACGACCTCCCCGGTGTGCACGTCCAGCATTATGCCTGCCGCACCCCGTGCCTTGAAAGACAGCATGGCGTTGCCAAGCTCGCTTTCAAAGGCAGATTGCACCCGGCCATCGATTGACAGCGCAACCGGCGCTGATCGCTCGATCGGATTGGTAAGTCGTGCATCCAGCACGCGCTCCATACCGCTGACGCCGACACCGTTGGAATCGAGAAAGCCAATCGCGTGCGCGGCCATGCTCGATTGCGGATAGAGCCGTTCGGGTTCGCGCGCGAAATCAACGGCAGGCTCACCCAGCGCGTTTACGGCCTTCACCAGTTCGGGCATCGCGCGGCGTTGCAGATACAGGAAGTTCGCGCCCGATCGCAGCTTGGCCAGATACCAGGCGCTCGTATGTTCGGGCATCAGCGCGGCAAGCTTTGGTGCCAGATCCTCGGGATCGTTCACCAGCTTGCTGGGGTGGATGCCAATCGACCAGGCATCGATGGTGCGGGCCAGCGGCGCGCCATTGCGATCGACGATATCACCGCGCAGTGGCACAAGCGCAGCGGCCGCATCGCGCGTGGTGGCGGGTTCTGCAAATACCGCTAGAAAGGTCAGTCGCAGCAGGATCATCATCACGCCAGCCGCGATCAGCAGCATCAGGATCATCAGGCGTACGGGCGCAATCGCCGCCATCGGGTGGCGCGCGCCCGTCAGCCGTTTCTGGGGGGCAGGCAGGGCGACAAGAACGGTCAACGCGTGCTGCCTGATTCTGCGCGGGCGCTGCTCATCAGGTCGCCAATGGTCGAATCGCTCAGCAGCTTGCGGTCAAGCATCGCCATCGCCGCTCCGCGCTGGCCCGCTGGATGGGCCTGCACCGCCGCTGCACTCGCCAGCACCGCGCGAACCGGTCGCAACGTGGCGGGCGCTGGCGGGGATACGGGCTGGGCAGCAACCGGCTCGGGCGCAGGCGCGATCACTTCCACAGCGCGCGGGGCCGACGGCACGATATAGGATGCCACTTGCGTGCCGCTGGCAGCAGGTGTCGGCGCATCAAGGTCAATCGATGCAAGTGCTGCTTCATCCGCCACGAACTGGTCGGACGCAGGCGCGGTCAGCGCGAAAATCTCGCCGTTCCAGCGCTCCAGCTGCGCCAGGTTGGCGCGGGTATCAAATTCAGTTTCCAGCGCGCGGATGTCCCGCTTGGCGAGCAGGATCTTGCGATCCATATCGACCACCTTCTTGCGCTCTGCCGCGACCTGCAGCGACACCAG
>JBBQDD010000196.1:0-5195 GCA_038319335.1 Sphingomonadales bacterium | reverse complement strand
CAGCGCCAGCGCGTAGATTGCCGGATCGGGCTTCATCAGGCCTTCATCGCCGGAGACGACGATGTCACGAAACCGGTCGAACACCGCAGCATGGGCGGCGCGGAACGGGCGGAAGAACTCGCCGGAGAAGTTGGTGATCGCAAACAAGGGCACGCCTGCCGCATCCAGATCAGCGAGCAGCACATCCATGCCGGGGACCATCCGGCCAATCGTCTCATTGAACCGTGGCCCGAGCGCACCAATCAGCGCGGCATGTTCCGGGTGCTTTGCGATCAACTCAGCCGATGTTTCGGAAAAGGGACGGCCAGCATCATGCTGCAGGTGCCAGTCGATCGTAACAACATCGCGCAGAAACGCATCGAGCGCCCGATCGTCACCAATCAGGCGCTCATACAGGAACCGCAGGTTCCAATCATACAGGACGTTGCCGACATCGAAGATGACAGCATGTGGCCGCACGGGGATAAGCCCTCGCGGCCGGGTGATCAGCCTTGGCGCGCCTTGAACCGGCGGTTCGTCTTGTTGATCACATAGGTGCGGCCACGACGACGGATCACGCGGTTATCGCGGTGACGCCCTTTGAGCGACTTCAGGGAATTGCGGATCTTCATGATCGATTCGCTTCTCGTAATTCTGGTGAGCTGGAAAGGCGCTGCGGCTATAGGCCGGTCGGCATCAAGTCAAGCGATTTGGCCCCGTCTAGATGTCCTGCACCAGCCGCCCATAGAGTTCCGGGCGGCGATCACGGAAGAAGCCGAAGGCGGCGCGGTGGCGCTTGATGCGGTCGATATCCAGTGTTGCGGTGATCACGCCTTCGTCCGCACGGCCCATTTCTGCGATGATGTCACCGCGCTCATCAGTGATGAAGCTGGTGCCATAGAATGTCTGGCCGTGCTCCGTCCCCACCCGGTTGGCTGCGATCACCGGCACCACATTCGACACGGCATGCCCCACCATCGCCCGCCGCCACAACCGGGCGGTGTCCAGCCCCTCGTCATGCGGCTCGCTGCCAATGGCGGTGGGGTAGAACAGCAGCTGCGCCCCCATCAGCATCATCGCGCGTGCGGTTTCCGGATACCATTGGTCCCAGCAGATGCCGACGCCCAACACCGTATCCGCACCCGGCCACACCTTGAACCCGGTATTGCCCGGGCGGAAATAGAATTTTTCCTCATAGCCCGGCCCGTCTGGAATATGGCTTTTGCGGTAGACCCCCTGCACCGCGCCATCCGGCCCGATCATCGCCAGCGAATTATAGTGATGCGGGCCATCCGCCTCGAAAAAGCTGGTCGGGATGGTGACGCGCAACTCGGCGGCAAGCGCCTGCATCGCCAGCACGGCCTTATGCGCGGCCACGGGCTGGGCGGTGGCGAAAAGGGCTTCATCCTCCACCCGGCAGAAATATTCGCCCTCGAACAATTCGGGCGGCAAGATCACCTGCGCGCCCCGGCCCGCCGCCTCGCGCACCAGCCGGGAGACATTGGCGATGTTCGCATCGATATCGGGGCCGAACGCAAGCTGCAGCGCGGCGACGGTGATTTGGGTCATGCTCGTTCCTACAGCGCGACGCCGAAGCGCGACGCAATCCAACTCGTGGCGAGATAGAGCAGCACCGTCAGCGCGCAACCCGCCAGCAGCGATGCCCAGAAGCCAACCCCGTGCCGCAGCAACGCCGGGATCAGCGCAAACATGGGCAGCGACGGCACGACATACCACAGCGTTGCCCCCGCATGGGCCGCCAGGCGTTCAGGATCATGCGTGTCGTGCCACAGGAACATCATCCCCAGCACCGAAACCAGCGGCAGCGACGCGACGACAGCCCCGGCAACAGGGCTACGGCGCGCCACCAGCGCCACCGCCGCCACAATCAGCCCGGCCAGCGCTGCACGCGCGATGAATGCCGTATGAGCCATTGCTGGCGCTACCCCGGAATCTGCTGGCTGATGCAGTGGAAGCTGCCACCGCCCGTCAGGATATGGTCTGCGCGCTGGCCGACGACCTGGTGGTGGGGGAACAGCGCGGCGAATGCATCCACCGCAGCGGCATCGTTTGGCGATCCGTATAGCGGCACGACGACAGCGGCATTGCCGATGTAAAAGTTCATATAGCTGGCAGGCACGATTTCCTCATCATGCATGATCCGCCCGGGCGATGGCACGCGAACCACCTCAACGCCGAACGCCGCCGCTTTTTCCGCCGCCAGCTGATAAACACGCCAGTTGGGATCATTGTCCGATCCTTCCGGAATCGCGAGCGTACCGGGGGCCACGAAGCGCGCCAGATTATCGACATGCCCGTCGGTGTGATCGTTCAGCAAGCCATTGCCCAGCCAGATGATGTCCGTGAAGCCCAGCTGCGTGCGTAACCGATCGGCAATGTCGGGCCGCGACAGGCCGGGGTTGCGGTTATGGTTCAGCAGGCATTGCTCCGTCGTCACCACCAGCCCGGTACCGTCGCCGTCAATCGCGCCGCCTTCCAGCACCCAGTCGCAGCGTTCGACATCAATCCCGCGCCGCTTGGCCAGCCGCACGCCGATATCATCATCGCCGGGCAGATCATATTTGCCGCCCCAGCCATTGAACTCGAAATCGCACGCATGGCGCGGGGACACCATGATGGCGGCTGTATCGCGCAGCCAGATATCGCCGAACCGCTCCGTCACCACCTCGGCAAAGGGCGCAAGCGCGCGCGCTGCCCGGGCGGCCTCTTCATCAGCGGCGACCAGGATCACTTTTTCGCCCAAACCGTCGGCATGCACCGCCGTAGCAAACGCCGCCACCTCAGCCCGGGCGGGGCCGATATCGTCCAGCCACAGTTCGGGATGGCTGGGAAAGCCAATCCACACCGCCTTGTGCCGCGCCCATTCGGCGGGCTGGATGGTGCTCGTCATCCGCCGGTGCCCCTATTTTGCCAGCGGCCGCGATTTGTCGCGGATCGCCCTGAATTCGGCCGTCTTGTACCAGTTCGGCCAAGCCGCACCCTCCGCCAGCAGGCGGCCCATCTGGTAATAGATTGTCAGATCTTCAATCGCGCCAGACCAGTCCCAGCGCGCATCATATTCGTCCTGCGGCTTGTGATACCGGTTGGTGACATAATCCTCTGCTGCGGCATGCCCCGCCGCCACACCGCCCACGACGAGGTTCTCGCCCGATGTGCCATCCAGCATCGGCACGCCGAGGCGCGCAAAGCTGAAATGATCGGAACGGAAATAATAGCCGCGTTCCGGATTGGGTTCGGCTGAAATCGTGCGGCCCTGCGCGGCAACCAGCGGTTTCACCATGTCCTCGAGTTCCGATTTGCCAGCACCCGTCAGCACGAAATCCTTCGCGCGGCCGACGACGTTCAGCCCATCCATATTCACGCCGCCCACGGTATGATCGAGCGGATAGACCGGGTTTTCGGCATAATATTTCGACCCGAGCAGCCCCGATTCCTCAGCAGTCACCGCGATGAATGCCATTGATCGCCGCGCTGGGCCCGCCTTTGCCTGCGCCTCTGCAATCGCGATCAGCCCGGCCATGCCGCTCGCATTGTCCACCGCACCGTTGCAAATGTCATCGCCCTTTACCGGGGTGCAGCGGCCCAGATGGTCCCAATGCGCCGTGAACAGCACCCATTCATCGGCAGCGGCGGTGCCCGGCAACACGCCAACCACATTCTTCGATGCCTGGCGCTTCACGGCGATATCGAATGACATCGATGCCTTCAGGCCCAGCGGCACTGCCTTGAAACCCTTTTTCCCGGCCTGCGCCCGCAGCGCATCAAAATTCCGGCCCGCACGGGCAAACATCGCCCGTGCCTTGTCCAGCTGGATCCAGCCGATTGCCTGGCTTTCGCCCATGTGATCGCCCTTTTCGTCAAGCTCTAGCGTGGGGTGGCTGTTGCTCGATTCGACGACACCCCAGCCATAGGCAGCAGGCTCGGTATCATGGACGATGATGGCCGCGGCTGCGCCCTGGCGCGCGGCTTCCTCATATTTATACGTCCAGCGACCGTAATAGGTCATCGTCCGGCCTTCAAACAGGCCCTTGCGGCTGGTCGATTGCCAATCCGGATCATTGACCAGGATGATAACCGTCTTGCCCTTCACGTTCACGCCCGCATAGTCATTCCACCCGCGTTCGGGCGCGTTGATGCCGTAACCGACGAACACCACCGGGCTGTTCTTGATCGCGACCTGCGGCGCGACGCGAAAACTGCGCATCACGATATCGGGCCCCTGCTTCAGGCGCACGGGAGATTTGCCGCCAGTAAAGGCGATCGGCGCGAAATTGGTCGCGGTCAGTTCGACCATCGGCACCGTCTGCGTCCATTTGCCGTGATTGCCGGGCTGCAGCCCCGCCGCCTTGAACCGATCGATGATATAGCCAACCGTCTTGTCCTCGGCAGCTGTCGTCGGCGCGCGGCCTTCATAGGCGTCGGACGACAGTTCCTTGTCGACCGTTTTCAGCGTGTCGACCGAGATGGCGGGCAGGGCCATCTGGGCGGGTGCAACGCCAGCTAGCGAGAGGAGAGCGAGGGGCGTCAACACAGCGCGCATCGGCGGTAACTCCAGCAAAAACAACAGCGGCGTCCTTGTGACAAGGCGGGCCGGGCTTGTCCACAAACGAAAAAGGCGGCCCCGCAGGACCGCCCCCTTCGTCAGGAAAGTGCAAAAAACCGATCAGCGCGAATAGAATTCGACGACCAGATTTGGTTCCATCTTCACTGGATAGGGCACTTCATCCAGCGTCGGCACGCGGGTGAAGGTGATCTTGGCCGACCCATCTGGCGCGACATATTCGGGGATGTCGCGCTCGGCCAGGCTCTGCGCTTCCATCACCAGCGCCATTTCCTGCGCCTTCGTACCCAGCGTAATCTCATCGCCTGGGAAGCAGCGACGCGAGGCGACGTTGCACTTCACACCGTTGACCTTGATGTGGCCGTGGCTGACCAGCTGGCGCGCGGCAAACACCGTCGGCGCAAACTTGGCGCGATAGACGATCATGTCGAGCCGCTGTTCGAGCAGGCCGATCAGGTTCTGGCTGGTATCGCCCTTCATGCGGCTGGCTTCATGATAGCAGGCGCGGAACTGCTTTTCGGTCACGTCGCCATAATAGCCCTTCAGCTTCTGCTTGGCGCGCAGCTGCAGGCCGAAGTCGGAAACCTTGCCCTTGCGGCGCTGGCCGTGCTGGCCGGGGCCATATTCACGCTTG
>JBBQDD010000195.1:0-5207 GCA_038319335.1 Sphingomonadales bacterium | reverse complement strand
AGCCAATTCCCGGCCAGACTGACGCTCCGTTCGATAGTGCGCTGTCAGAGCGCTATCTTGTCTATGCCATGTCGACCATCACTGCCCGCTCGCTGCCTGATGTGCGCGATGGGCTGAAGCCTGTTCACCGGCGGTTGCTATGGGCGATGCGGCTGCTGAAGCTTGATCCGGCACAGGGTTATAAAAAATGCGCGCGGGTCGTTGGCGATGTAATCGGCAAATACCATCCGCACGGCGACCAATCGGTTTATGATGCGATGGTGCGGTTGGCGCAGGATTTCGCGCTGCGTTATCCGCTGGTCGACGGGCAGGGGAATTTCGGCAATATTGACGGCGATAACGCTGCTGCCTATCGCTATACCGAAGCTCGGCTGACACAGGTCGCGATCGACCTGATGGACGGGCTGGACGAAAACGGCACCGATTTCAAACCCACCTATAATGGCGAGGAGGAGGAGCCGGAGCTGTTCCCGGGCCTGTTCCCCAATCTGCTGGCGAATGGTGCGAGCGGCATCGCCGTGGGCATGGCGACCAGCATTCCGCCGCACAACGCCGCTGAGCTGATCGAAGCGGCGCTGTTGCTGATTGATGATCCGAGCGCGGATGACGCCGCCATCATGACCAAGGTGGCAGGCCCTGATTTCCCAACGGGTGGGCTGGTGGTGGATAGTGCCGCTAGCATCGCCGAAACATACGCCACCGGGCGCGGTAGCTTCCGCGTGCGGGCGCGCTGGCATATCGAGGATCAGGGGCGCGGCACCTGGAATGCGATCGTCACCGAAATTCCTTATGGCATCCAGAAGGGCAAGCTGATCGAGGCGATTGCCGCGATCATCAATGACAAGAAGCTGCCGATACTGGCCGATGTGCGCGATGAGTCCGACAGCGAAGTGCGCATCGTCATCGAACCGCGCAGCCGCACCGTCGATGTCGACATGCTGATGGAAAGCCTGTTCCGGCTGAGCGACCTTGAGGTGCGCGTGCCGCTGAACCTGAACGTCCTCGACGCGCGGCGCACCCCGCGCGTGATGAGCCTGCGCGAGGCACTGGCGGCCTGGCTTGACCATCAGTTCATCGTGCTGCGGCGCAAATCACAGCACCGGCTCGACAAGATTGCCGACCGGGTGGAATTGCTCGACGGCTATATCATCGCCTTCCTCAATCTCGACCGGGTGATCGAGATTATCCGCACCGAGGATGAGCCCAAGCCCGTCATGATCGCCGAGTTCGAGCTGAACGACCGCCAGGCAGAGGCGATCCTGAACATGCGGCTGCGCAGCCTGCGGCGGCTGGAAGAAATGCAGCTGCGCAAGGAACGCGACACCCTGTTGGAGGAACGCGCCGGGCTGGAGGCATTGCTGGGCAGCGACGCGCGCCAGCGCACCCGGATGAAGAAGGATCTGGGCAAGCTGCTGGTGCGCTATGGGCAGGAAACCCCGCTCGGCAAGCGGCGGACGACCGTGGCGGAAGCAGCGCCCGCGCGCGATATCCCGCTGGAGGCGATGATCGATCGCGAGCCGATCACCGTCATCCTGTCGCAGCGCGGCTGGATACGCGCGATGAAGGGCCATATCGATACAGCGGGCACCGAAGCGCTGAAGTTCAAAGAGGGCGACGGCCCCGCCTTTGCATTTCACGCACAGACCACCGACAAGATCCTCCTCGCCGCTGAAACCGGGCGGTTCTACACGCTAGCAGCAGACAAACTTCCCGGCGGCCGCGGTTTTGGGGAGCCGGTGCGGTTGATGATCGATCTGGATGGGGAAGCGCCGATCCTCGATCTGTTTCCCGCCAGTCGCGCAGAGCGCCATCTGGTCGCCGCCAGCGACGGGCGCGGGTTCATCGTCAAGACCGCCGATCTGATCGCCGAGACGCGCAAGGGCAAAACCGTCGTCACGCCGCGGCTGGGTGCGCGGCTGGTGCGGTTGAAGCCGGTCGATCCACTGGCGGATTACATCGCGGTGATCGGCGATAATCGCCGCTTGCTGGTGTTTCCGATCACCGAACTGCCGGAAATGGCGCGCGGGCAGGGGGTGCAATTGCAACGCTATCGTGACGGCGGGCTGGCCGATGTGACGGGCTTTGTGATGTCGCAGGGGTTGAGCTGGGCGATGGGCGGCGATAGCGGGCGTACCCGCACCGAAGCCGATATGGGCCCCTGGCGCGCCGCGCGTGGGGCCGCCGGGCGGATGCCGCCCAACGGCTTTCCGCGCGACAATCGCTTCTGATCTTGGACCGTCGCTAACTGTACCGCAACCGAAACGACGCTTTAGCAGGCTTTAACCTATCAAGGTTAATGCCAGTACCGCATGGTATTCGGAAACCTTCGGTCCAAGGCGACAACTGATCGCGCGGCACCCGCTGCAGCGGCGAGTGCTGGCGTGGCTGTCAAACCGCCGTGCCCGTCCGCTGAACAGACGATTGAACTGTTGCCGATCCCCACGGCGGTCGTAACGGCCGAAGATGGCCGCCTGACATTTGCGTTGATGAACACCGCGTTCGAGGCGGTTAACCAGGGGCGTTCGGCAGATCGATCGCCAATTGCCGTGCTGCTCGGTGCGCGGATCAGCGCCTTCCTTGAATCACCGCTGAGCCGCGACAGTTTTGAATGGGAATTCGGCGAGTCAGTCGATTGCCGCCATTACCGCGTCCACCTGGCGCGGGCATCCGGGCCGGGCACCTATCGCTGCCTGTTGACGCTAGTTGACCACACATCGGTGCTGCGCACCGAAAAAAACCTGCGCCGCGAAATGATGTCCGACAGCCTGACCGGCCTACCCAACCGTGCGGGGTTCAGCGAATTGCTGGAAGACGTGATCGGTGACGAGGCGGAGCAGCAGGCCCGTTATGCCGTCATCATTGTCAATCTCGACCGTTTCAGCCGGGTGAACGCCTGTATGGGATCGATGGCGGGCGACGAATTGTTGATGACGGTCGCACGTCGACTGAAAGGGGCACTACGCGGACGCGATGTGCTGGCACGTACCGGCGGCGATGAATTCGGCATCCTGATGAGCCTGGACGAGGGGCGCGGCGATGCCGATCATGTCGCCAAGCGGGTGCAGGGCGCGCTGGCCACGCCATTCCGGCTTTCCGCCTTTGAAATCCGCGTGTCCTGTTCGATCGGGATTGCCTTTGGCTCTGATGTGATTGATGAACCCGAAGACCTGATCCGGCACGCACAATTTGCCGTCAAGCGATCCAAGGCGAGCGGGTGCGTCGAGGCCTATCACACCCAGGCATTCGATATCGTTCGCGAACAGTTTGGCATGGAAACCGCGCTCCGCCGGGCAATAGACGGCCGCCAGCTGCGCCTGACGTTCCAGCCGATCTGCGACCTGACGACTGGTCGCGTCGTCTCGTTCGAGGCGTTGGCGCGCTGGCAGGATGAGGATGGGCGCGAAATATCGCCGACTGAATTTATTCCGGTGGCGGAGGAATCCGGGCTCATCCTGCCGCTGGGGCGCTGGGCGATGTATGAAGCGGCGGAAACGCTGGCGGCGTGGGATGTTCGGGCAGGCGGCGATTGCGGCACCCGGTTTGCGGTCAATCTGTCGGCGATCCAGCTGCAGCGCGACAATGTGCCTCGCATGGTTGAGCGCGCACTATCCGCATCGGGACTGCGCGGCGAACGCTTCACCCTGGAGCTTACCGAAAGCGCGCTGATCGCCGATCCCGACCGGGTGGCGCAGATCATGCACGCGCTGAAGGGCCTGGGCACCACGCTGGCGATGGATGACTTCGGCACCGGGTATTCCAACCTGGCGCATCTGCAGAAATTGCCGATCGATGTGCTGAAAATGGATCGCAGCTTTGTAACGGGCATGCTGGCCGACCGGGACAAGATTTCGATCGTGCGCGCCATTTTGTCACTCGCCCAGGCGCTGGGGATGAAGACAACGGCAGAGGGCATCGAATCGCATGAGCTGTCGCAAACATTGGCGGCGCTAGGCTGCACCTATGGCCAGGGGTTCCATTATGCCCGCCCGCTGGAGACAGAGGCCGCCTATCAATTCCTGATGGAACGCAACGCCTGATCCACGGCCGTATCGACGATGGCGGTGAACCGCGCATCGCTGGGAAACCCCTCGTCCACCCACTGATCCTCGATCGCGCGCAACGTGCGGGCGACATCGGGGCCACGGCCAATCCCGCGCTCGACAAGGGCCCCGCCTGAGATCGGTAGCTGGGGTACGGCCCAATCTACGATCTGGCGCAGCTGCGTCGCAACCGTATCGACAGGGGCGTGGAGCATCAGCCGATCCGTCGCGCCGTCGATCCCCAGGCGATAGGCGAGTGCGCGCGCTGAGGGCAGGGCTTTCCCGTCCAGCGCGCTGGCCAGCCGTCTGCGCCGCGCCACCGACATTTTCAGCCGCGCGCCGATCGTCTCGCCGATCGCCGGATCATCGGGCAACAGGGCGGCGAGCCGCCGGATCGGGTCTGGCGCGGTGCCCGTTTCAGCCTCCAGTGCTGCCACCCGCGCCAGCCGGGCGCTATCCTGAAGCTCCGGGAGCACGGGGCGCAATATGCCGTTCGCCAGCATCACAGGCACGATCGCCGCGGCATTTGCCGCCACCAGCAGCTTCAGCAGCTCGTCGGCAATCCGTTCGCGCGATAAGGCCATCAGGTCATTCGCGCGGGCAGTGCACGCCGCCAGCCCGGCGGCATCGGGCGTGTCGCCAAACCGCGCCATGAAGCGGAAGAACCGCAGGATGCGCAGATGATCCTCGGCTATGCGCTGCAGCGGATCGCCGATGAAGCGCACCGCCTTCCGCTCAAGATCTTCTTGCCCGCCGAAATAATCAAACACCTCGCCCGTCAGCGGATCGGCATAGAGCGCGTTGATCGTGAAATCGCGCCGGGCGGCGTCCTCCTGCCAGTCATCGGTGAAGGCTACCGTTGCGTGCCGACCGTCGGTGGAAACGTCGCGGCGCAGCGTCGTCACCTCGACATGGCTGGTGGGCAGGATGGCGGTGATCGTGCCATGGGCAATGCCGGTGGGAATGGCCTTGATATGCGCCGCCCTCAGCCGATCGACCACCTGATCGGGGGCCAGCCGGGTCGCAATGTCGATATCGTTCACGGGCAGCCCCAGCAGCGTATCTCGCACCGCGCCGCCCACAAAGCGCGCCTCGCCCCGCTCTGCGCCCAGTACTGCGCACAGCCCGGCGAGCCCCGGTCGGGTGCGCCACGCGGCGTCCGGCAGG